>JBJXGG010000046.1:0-3076 GCA_046153495.1 Chlamydiales bacterium | reverse complement strand
TATAATGTATCATCTTTGAATGATCGTTTCTCACTCATGTGTAAAAACATGCGTTTCGAAACGATCATTCAAATCTGTCGCATTATCCAACCCAACTCTTTAACTTTATTTCTGATAAATGGTATTATTTGTTCCGCTTGGTATAGAACTTCTCTCGCACCACCAGCCCGGTCTGGGGATCTTGGATAAATAAGACGGAACCTTTTTTTCCCAAAGTGAAATCAAACCGCTTTTTTATCTCGGACCAATCCAATTTTGCTTCGGTTACAATTCTTTCCATATGCTCAGTCAGCTCTCTTTTGATCTGCGTGCGGTTTTTACAAGCCTCTTTCGGAAGGTTTTTCCGATTTTTCTCCTGGTATTCAATCTCTTCCCATAGGGAATTGCGGTAATCAATTAGCTGAGCGAGCGCAAGGGGATCGGGAATGAGACAACGGAGAATTTCGGGATGAGCAAACATGAGATTGATTCTTTTTTGATTACCGCTGCACGATTTGTCAAAGGAGAGGAAATAGAGTAGAGAGGGATACCCCCCTTCTCCTTGATTCCCTTTAAGCATGCGGTAGAACATTTTCTGGATCGTTTCATCGTAAAACTCAAGACTGCCAAGCTCATCGGGAAAAAAGAAAGATTTGGCTATCTCTTTTCTTTCGATCAGCAGGTCCAGTAGTCGGTATTCAGCACGAGGCACTTGGGTAAAGAAAAGCTGCTTGCCGTAGAGATGGCGCAGTAGTTCCGCCGTTTGCTCATAAAGAGGGTGAGCTGTTGGATGGCTATCCGTAAGGAGCCCGTAGAGATTCAATCGTGCATTATCAGGGGGGCGTGCTCGATTAATGTTCAAAGGCACAGATCTCGAATCGCTAAATTTCTCTTTAGTAGAAGAGATTGGTGTCAGCTCCTCATTTTTAAAATCGTCGATGGAAGATTCATTTTCTACGACTGGATTTTTCTCACTTTTGAAATCATCGAAGAGCGCCTCTTCGATTAACTCTTCCCTCTTTTGCACAACAGCAACATAGGTACTATAGGCTTGTTGTCCCATGGAGTCATCGACAAAATGGGATACCTGACTCGAGGTAATAATTCCCATAAGAGTAAGAAATGTGATGGTGAGTAGCAAAGGATTCAACTTTTTACCTCATGTGAAGATTTTCCAGGATAGACGATTTGCTTATGAAGATCAAAAGCAAACTCCACATCTCTATTACCACGCCGAGTTGTTAACTTGATCATTGCAGGCAAAAGATCGTATTTCAATTCCCACTCTTTATGCCACCCTGGTTTGGGTTGCGGATTTTTGATATGGGTATCGGCCACAGGTAAAGCGAGTACGTCTGGAGGAGCGTAAAAACGCATTTCCAGAGAAGAGACATCGTCGAGAAGAACGAATGTCTGCACAGGTGTGAGAGGATGATCCTCTTTGTGAGGCCAAATGGCAAGGACAAGAGAGTGGGTCACCTCATCTAAGTAGAGGCGAGCTAATACCACGTTGGCAAGGAGAGGATCTTGATCGGGTCCTTTATCAAAAGTGAACACAAGTGAATTTTTGTTTGAACAAAAAAGGCCATGAAGCGTTCCTTCTAAGGTAGCTTTCGGTAAAATGTTATTGAGCCTTTGTTCGGCATATCTCTCTTGTTTGATGGGGACAAGAATTTTCTTTGCAACATCTCGTTGCTTTTGGGTGTGATATTGCAAGCCGAAAAGAGTAGAAAAAAGAAAAGTACAAAGAGCAAGAGCAATCAAGGTTTCTAATAAAGTAAATGTTCTTTTCATGGGGGATGCTCCTCCACTAACAAGGTGTGATGAAATTTCCTTTCTTTTGTGAGAGCGATCTCGACATCTAACAAAAGCGCGTGTTTCCCGGAGGAGGATTTATTACAATCCTCTCTCTTGGTGAGAATATAGGAAGGAACAACCTGAAGTTCGTCTCGATTGGCAAGAAAAAATTTTTGAGCAGGTAACTCTCCTTTCGCCCTCTTTTCTAATTGCTCCCAACTCAATCTATTCTCAAAAAGCTGCTGTTTCAGGTCACACAGAGCAACCCTTGAGAGCCGCTCATATTGCATATCATGGAGCTGTTTGAAGGTGAAAAGCTGTATGTTCCGCAGGGGGCGGATGAGGGGAAAAAGACAGAGTGTGACCAGAAGAAGCGAGATGACAAGCTCAAGTAAGAGAAAAGACTTCTTGCGGATAGAGCGGTGTGCGCACATCCTTCACCTCCTCGTTTTTTCCCATTTTTCCAGGATACCCAGATAAGAAGAGCCTGCTAGAGCGCTTTTTGCCGTGCAAGGTTAAACACCCTTTGGGAATAGAGCCCAAGCTAGCATCAAAGCTCAAGAGAAGCTCACGAGAGGGGGTATCATCAAAACTCACTCCTTGGATAGATGCGATAGGACCGCACCGTAAAAATCGATTCCAGCGCTTAGGCAACGAGGATGTTACCTCTATTTGACAAACAACACCTTCTTCTTCTTGACGTAAGACTAGTGTTACATCGGCTTTACAATCGAGCATAATTTCTGAGGAAAGCTCAACCATCTTCTCGATTTTGGCAACGCCTGCTTCGAATCTTTCATGGGAAAGGAGTCGAGGAATTTGCAGACCACCTACGCCTAAAACAAGAGCAACCAAACTCATCACCAGTAAGAGCTCAAAAAGAGTAAAGCTATTAACTCTTTTCATGCCGCGTCTTAAATGCTTCAAGTTTCTCCGAAGAGATCAGGATATCTTCTTGATCATCACTAAGAGAGAGTTTGAAAACTTTTTTCCATCCATCTCGGATAAGTTCTCTGCCTCCATCCTTTACCATAGGAGAGGCAGCGACATATTTTCCCCAATCTGCGACAATCGCAGAAAGCTCTAACTCTCCTTTGGCATACTCTAGCATCAAAATGTCGTGCAAACGGAGCATATTTTGCTCACTCTTGAATGCACGCCCCTGATCCATGCTGCCGCGCATATTGAAAGCAAGAGCACCTCCAATAATACCTATCAGTAGAATCACAATCATGATTTCGATCAAAGTGATCGAACGTTTCTTCTTCATTTTATATACCTCCCATGAAGCCACTCACAT
>JBJXGG010000039.1:0-3954 GCA_046153495.1 Chlamydiales bacterium | reverse complement strand
GTGTTTTTCTAATACATAATGACGAAAGCTTTGGTAGTCTAAGGCCTCTTTTGGCGCTGCGATTTGCATCCGGTAACAGATATGATCTACGATTTCGTGGTGAACTGTTTTTTCTAGGATTTTGTGGGCGGGAAGCAAAAGTTGCTCTTTGATTTCTCGCTCAAATTTTTTTGGAGAAAGATAAAGAAGAGGGAAGGGATGGAAATTACAGATATTGCCATTGTCAAAACGTAGAATCATCCATGGAGCGAGAGGGGTTGTTTGAAAAAGCCCGTTCAATGAGCGTAAGAGGTGTAAAGAAGAGTGGATTGTTACCTTTTTATGGAAGCAGGGGATAGAGAAAGAGCGGAATAGTTTTTTCATAGGAGTTTTCTTTGGTTCATCTAGACTTCCAAGCAGCATTTCGATAAGTATGTCGTGATCGAAGGCATAGATTAATTGTTTGATCCAATGGAGATAACTTTGGTTTTGCTCGCTCAGGTCGAGCAGAATGTCGTCAATCGAACGTACCTTGGTGGTATGATAATAGGGGTGAGTGTCGATTTGTAGCAAGCGGATGATTTTCTGGAATAGAGGTAGTAGAATTACTCTTTCGGGACAGCAGATGATAGATAACCCTTCATTTAGATACTTATTAAGAGTAGTCGGCTGAGAAAGGAAGAGGAGTATGCGAGAGAAGAGTTGATATGGTTCCAGAAATAGGAAGTTATAAAGATAGGGAATGCTGTCTACGAAGCGACGTTGGCGTGAAAAATCGGAAAATAGAGAAATCAAAATAGCTCGATAGACATCTACTGGAGAAAGGAGGTATTCTGCTTTTGTTTTTAGCTCTAATCGTATGAGAGATTCTGCAGAGGGGTGTATGTTGGGTTTTACCTCAAAAGCTCTTGCAAAACGGAGATCGTGTTTCAAAGCTTCTGATATATGGAGAATTTGTGTGCGATGAATCTCTTGGAAAAATCCTGTTAACGAAGTCTTTTTCAACATCCATTCTATTACATAAATTCCGCCTGGGTTAAACTGCGAGGGTAGGATCATTTTTACAAAGAAGGAGAGAATGCTCGTGTCCACCGTGGAAGGAAGGGTTTGTTGGATAATCGGGTTTGCGCTCAAGATATCATGTCGTTGTTGCATTTCATTCCACTCCTGGATCATGAGGGAGCTCAGCTCTTCCAGACTGTAGAATGCGCTTTTTGTAGTTAGCGCATAAAAGGCGATACCCAAAAGAGCCATTTTCTCTTCAAAGGGAAACTCACTTGTCAACATCTTGTAGAGGTGCTCGTGCACCATTTTTTGGTCGGAAAAGCCAGACTCGATCAGCTGAGTCTGTGCATGAAGTTGCAGAATCTCGAAAAAAGAGAGCTCTTTTGCCTGCACAAACTGTTTGTAGAGCTCCTTGAAAACAGACAATGCCGCCTCCTTGCTACGCGCGTTTTTTAATCTTAATTGTAATTTAACAATTAGTCAAAAGTTATTTCTCTTATAGTCGATGAAATTGAAATTGATACTCTCTGGTTGTGCCAAAGTCCTGCGGTTTAATAATGAACTTCTTTCGAAACTCAGGTTACCACAGCAAGTTTCGAAAGAAGTTCAATCCCAAATCGGGCAATCAGAGAGTATCAATTTCAATTTAATCGACTTATATTACGGAATCATGAAAGGAGAGATTATATCCAAATCGGAAAGTTCAGTAAAGTCTACCTCTTTCATATTTCTTCCGCGGATAAGGGAGAAGAGCGGTTTTTCGGTCGCATAGTCGAGAGTGCAGATAAGCTCTAGGCGAAAAGCGGTTTGTCCAATAAAAAGAGTAATCGGTCTGCTGTACGTTTTTTCAATGATATGGGTCATCCTCTGCGCATCAAAGACTCCCTTTCCCATGGCTCCCAAATGATAACGCGCTCTTAATGCGATAAAGTAGGGAAAATCATATTTGTGTACTTGCGTATCTTGAGCAAGAAGGGATGCTAGTTCGGCTGCTTCGGCTGTGGAGAGAGTCTCTATAATCCGTTGCCAATCGATACAGGTTGTATTAAGAGAGGAGAGCTTTTGATGAAGCAAAGCAGCCGCGGTGGGAGCGAAGCGCAAAAGGTTCACAATGCTCTCTTTTCTTGTGCGCGCCACTTCGAATGGAAGAACAGTGGGAAAATATTGTCTTAAAAGCTGAACATCATCTACATCTGGTGGAGCCTTGAGCCTTTCTGAAAATGGCTTCAACATGTCGGCGATAATTTTTTTGCTAAATTCCTCTACGGGACAACAAAAATATCGCATTTGCCTAGCATTTAAAGTGATAGACATATTTGCATTCTGCAAAAGAAGAACAGGAAAGGTAGTAAAGTTGTTCCGTACAGATTGGAGTCTGGCATTTAGAGCACGGAGAAAATGTATGGGAGTTGTAGAGATTAAAGCGCTTTCACAATACTCATTGTGGACATATCGCGCGAGTGAGGCAAATCCTCGTCCTCCTATCGAAGGCAAAATAAAATGACTCTCTTCATCCACAGTAAAATCTTCGCTCTTAGAAGTACAATATCCTACCAAGAGGGCTTCCATCTCCGTAGAGTTTACATATTCGATAAGATCTGCAGGATTTCTTTTATGAAATATACTTTGATGTAACTTATCGTGAGCCTTTACTATGAGATAAGCAAGAGCTTGTTGTACGGATACGATGGTGTGGAGAGCGCGATACTTTCCATCAATCAAAAGAAAAGCGCTACACTTCCCGCCGGGATATCCTTCAAACCAGAAATACTGAATCAGTTGTATTCTAAATTCTTGGAATAGTTCCTCTGGAGCTTTCTCTTCCAGCACTAGGAGAACAAACTCAATAAATTCGTTTTTGTTGAATGCTGTATGCGAATTCCACAATTTCCCAACATTGGCATTATGTAATTGGCAATAACAGCTGAGTAATTGTACAAGCGGAGGAATTTCTCCCTCCTCTAAATGTTTGTTCAAAAGCGGGGTAATGGGAATTCTGGTCTCTTCGATAAGATAATAGTTTGCGCATAATAGTTCCCAAATCATATTCACCAGATCGTGGGGAGCGTTGTGTTGGAAATATATAATCGGATGCAGATCACATGCAGTATATTTTCGTAAATCTATCAAAAGAAGATGGAAAGTAGCGCGCTTGATTTGTAACTCTCCTACTGTCGAGCACCCCGGTATTGTGTCTTTAATAAGAAAATGGAGATCTGAGTGAGAAAAAATATGATTGGAGAACACTCGATGGAGATGAGAACGGCTATGGAGTTGCCGCAATAAATTCAGAATTTGAAAACGGTGGTTATCTGTAAATCGAACAGCAATGCGGCTATCTTGTAAAATAGCACGCACACTCTCCTTTCCGGCAAAACTAATTTCGTAGAATTTTATAAAGATCAGCTCAGTAAATTCGTGTAATAAAGTATCCGTTGAAATGGATGTGCCCAAAATGTGGTCCACAATATATTGCTCTAGAAAGGGAGAGTCAAAATGCCGAAGGGGAATTTGATTGGTAATAAGATAAGCTAGTACGCCCATCTCGGCCATTTTTGTTTCATAACAACAAGCGTCAGCCAACAGCCGGCCTAAGTATTTCTCGATAGCATTTCTATCTAAACGCTTTAATTCCGCCAGAGCCACTATTTTTTCAGCCTGTTCTTTTAGTAGCAAAAAATGAAAAAGAGAATCTTTGGAGGGAGCAAAGGTTAGTCCTGCAAAAGAGATGGGTTTGGTCCCTATATCTTGTGCAAAACGGACAGTTTTACCCGGTTTGTGTGCGTAGATAAACCGCGACACATCTAAATCGTTTCTTTCGGACGGCATGTAGGGATGGGCGCCCTCTCTGAACGATTCATCAGGAAAAAGAACAGACATCATGAGCCTCCTTGCTCTAGTTGTCTATACTTAACCAAATCTTAACATTAATGTAAATAAATTTTTTAGTCTATAGAAGAAGGAAAACTT
>JBJXGG010000038.1:0-14113 GCA_046153495.1 Chlamydiales bacterium | reverse complement strand
TATACAACTCGAGATAGTCAGGTGTGTTCTGTGTCGAGGTCTCCATCGCGTCCAAGATCGCCTTTGATTTGCGAGACTTCTCTTTTACAGAGATCTCCATCCCGGGCTTCACTAGGAAAGAGCGGCGATCAACTTTCTTGCCATTTACAAGAATGTGGCCGTGAGAGACGAGCTGTTGCGCACCAAAAATGGTGCGGGCAAAGCGGAGGCGATACACAAGATTGTCAAGCCGGCATTCCAGCCTCAACATAAAGAGCTGAGCTGTATTGCCTTTCTCTTCTACGCTCTTCTTGAAGGAGGTCACAAGCTGTCTTTCTGCTAACATGCCATAACATGCTTTCAGCTTCTGTTTCTCTTCTAACTGAATGCCATAGTCAGACTTTTTGCGACGGCGCGCGCCATGCTGTCCCGGAGGGTTCGGTTTACGTAAGAGCGGATTGCGTGCTCGACCAAAAATATTTGCCCCAAAGCGGCGGGCGATACGGTTCTTAGGACCTCTGTAGCGTGCCATTAAAAAATTCTCCTCAAGTTAACAGACCCAAGATAATACTGCTCAACCAGATTTTCCACAATGGATTTTTATTCCCTCTTCCTCTACACTCTCCCCTCTATGGAATATTGCGCTCTTGCTTACTATATTTTTGAAACTCTTGAAGAGCCCGATCTCGAGGTAAGAAAACATAAAAAGTTTTTTAAAGAGAGAGATGTGGGTGGTCGCATATACATTTCTAAGGAAGGGATTAATGGGCAGATGAGCGGCGCTACGCCGGATTGTGATGCCTATATGGATTGGCTTCGTTCGGATCCTCGATTTGCGAACGTCAATTTTAAAATCCACAAAATCAAAAAAAATATTTTTCCGCGTATGATTGTAAAACATCGAGCACTTGTAGCTTTAGGAGAGAAAGCTGAGCCGGCAAAGGGAGGAGATCATGTCTCACCTCAACAGTGGCGAGAGATGATCGAAAGTGGTGAAGAGTATCTCATGCTCGATGTCCGTAACGATTATGAGTGGAAGATAGGCCATTTTGAGGGAGCGGAACTTCCCGATCTCGAGAATTTCCGAGACTTTCCTGCCTATGCCGATCACTTGAAAGAGACAAAAGACCTGAAGAAGACGAAAGTGATGATGTATTGTACCGGAGGCATTCGATGCGAACTCTACTCTGCTGTGTTAAAAGCGCGTGGTTTTGAGAATGTCTACCAGTTGGAAGGTGGCATAATTAAGTATGGGCAAGAAGAGGGAAGCAGACATTGGAAGGGGAGCCTTTTCGTCTTTGATGATAGAATGGCGATTCCGATTGATGGGGGTAAAGTGACACCTATATCTCATTGTTGTTTTTGCAAAATTCCAACAGATACCTATTACAACTGTGCTAATATGGATTGCAATGAGCTTTTTCTCTCCTGCCCGGAGTGTATCGAAAAAGAGTTAGGCTGTTGTTCCAAGGAGTGTGGAAGCTCTCCACGTCGGCGCCTGTTGGTAACAGAGGAGGGTAATCGCCCCTTTCGTAAGAAGCACCTAGTTACCTTGTCTGAGTAGCCGCCCAGAGTCTCTGCCATTCCTGCGTGGCAGTCACAAAATTTGCAGGTTTGCAAGACGCCGGCAATTCTTGTAAGAGCTTGCGAGCTCCCCCCTCTCCAGTCTCATCTACTCCTTCTATTGCGGCTCTTAATAACGCTGTGTTACGCAGGTTGATATCTGAGGTAGGTTGCCAAATATTTTCTTTTAATTCGGCGATCATCCCCATCGTGCATTGCAATCGTACCAGATCGGCACCTTCCGCGTTGAAGGCCGCTATCTCTGCTATCAGAGGACGGAGCTTCGCATTTCTCTCTTGACCGGTTGGGCATAAACCATTTTCTATCGTAGCTTGAGCCGCGGCTTTCTCCGCCTGAGGGAGTAGTTTGATAGCCTCCTTTACCTTTGCATTCTTCGCTTTTTCTCTCTTTGCCATGATAGCATTTACCTCTTCGAGTACAACTGCTATTTGATCTACAAAGAAACAGACCCTTGCTAGAGGTAGAGCCTCTGCTCGGAATTTTCTTGTGAGCTCTGGAAGTGTTCCTCCCTCCGCCATAAGGAAACGGAAGACTAGACGGTATGGCTGATTATCAGAACGAATCAAATTGATTGCCGGGATAGCGAGTGCTTCCACTAGCCGATCAGCAATATCAGGTAGCTTTGTTCTTGTTAAGAGCACCTTGCAGTTAGCTTTCTTGACAATCGGTTGTCGGCATCTTCTTACCTCTGCTTGACAAGGCAAATTCGTTGGATTCTGTCTAAGGGCTTCTAATGCTAGCTTTAGTCTCTTTGTTTCTTCTTCTGTATCGGTTGCAGGAGAGACTACTTCCCTTGTAAAAATGAATGCAACCCCCGTTTTAGCACCACCTTTCTTTATTCCCCATCCATTGTATTTGAGATCCATTTCTACTAAATCGCGCACCGTGGAGGCCAGTCGATGTGTTGAGCCGAGCATTGTATCGATCCACTGAAAATCAAGTTGCTTGTGGATCATATCTACGACTCCATTTCGGAGTAGCTGTTCTACCGATTCCAAAGCAGAGCTCAACACAGTAGCGTACATTTGTTGCAAGTCACCTACCTGGTGCACCTCGTCCCAGGCTGTTCTAGTTAGCTTTTCCAGGGGAAGCTTCCCAATAGCAACCTCTGTTTGCTCAGTGCATCGAGAGCATCCGTTCCATAGAACTATTCCAAAGAGACGGGTGAATTCATCTTGTTCTCCCTCAGCAATATCTTCGGGCTCTGTTTGCTGTAAATATTTTTGAGCAAGCCTTTGCAGTCTGGTAAGAGAGCAAACGCTTTTCTCATGAATTCTCTCAGACCGCTCAGCCCACGCTAAGAAATTGTCCAGTGCACGAGGCAAGTAGCTGGTGGGATTTGCCAGAAGTTGCCCAGGCATTTTCTCTGCAGACATTTGCCCCTGTAGACCTCCCCAGGCGGCCTCTAGCTCTGCTCCTAATACAGTTCTCCATCTAGTAAAGGGCTGCTCCTCATCTGCATTTTCTACTCTTGTATTGGCAATAGCTTGTTGTATGACGGGGCCAAAAAAGCTCCGAATACCTCTGGGTCCCATATATTGATCTAGAAGGGCTGGAAGATCGGACGGTTTACAATGGGGTCCCTTGCTCTTAAGCCACTCCGTGAAATTCGCAACGGCGGTAGGTAAATATTCTTGGGGGTTACGAAGCGTAGCGAAAAGAGCTGCTTCTAACTCTTCAGCAAATCGGACAACCCCGGCGTGAGATTCATTATCTAACCCATAAATTTGGTAGTAAGCTCCTGTGATAGCATCGACAAAATTGATGACCTCTTGGATTTTTTCATGATAGAGAGGGCCCCAATGTGCTAGTATCTCATCAATTGTACACTCGCGAGGCTGTTTGCCCCCGATTCGCACTTCGGGTCGAAGGGCTGGAGGAGCTGATCCGTCTGCTACAGGTTGAGGAAGAGGGGGGGGTGCGCCCCTCGCCGCTGGCTCCGCCGCAGCTGCTCCTTGAACTAATACTGCAACGGCCTCTTCTTCTGCTTCACCTTCGGAAGAGGGAGTAACTGACCTGGGGGTACCTACTGCGCTCTCTCCCTCTACCGGAGAAGGGGCAATACTAGGAGCAGAAACAGCCGCTCCCATGGGCACTGTATGGACTGTATGGAGAGCAGTAACTGCTCGCGCGCCAATAGGAGGCCTATCAGCAAAGCGAAGAACAGCATCTGTTCCCTCTCTTCTTCGAGGTAGAGCTGCATCAGGGGGGAGAACGTCTTCTGCTACTTCTACGTCTGGTTGGTATAGCGGTGCAGATCGGGCACCCTCTCTAGGTATTGCTCCTATGTGCCCAGGCTCTCTCCCGCGAGGAAGATCTAGTGATAAAGCCTCTACTAGATCAGATTGGGGGGCCCCAACTATTACTGGAGCCATCGCTCCAACCCCGGCAACTCCAGGATTTGCTCTCACACGTATTAGTGGATCAGGCCTTCTTACGACAGGATCTTCTTGCTCATCCACTTGCTCATCCACTGGCTCATCCACTTGCTCTACAGGGGGAGGCTGCTCTCCATCTACTCGAACCGCCCCTCTATGAGCCACGACAACAAGCGAAATAACTGGATAGGCATGGGCTGCGGGCGCTACTGGGTTCACTACTTTGTGGCGGTTGCGATAGGCAACTACGGTAGCGGTAGCAAACATCGAGAGAGCAATACCTCCCACAGAGCCGCATGTCGCTACATACGGGACGCTCTGAGCTAATTCACCATTAAGAGCTATCATTGCCGCCGCCGCTGCAGCGATCGCTAGCGTCACCAGAGAGGCAATCGCCACCTCTTTCGCGACCTCATAACAACGGGAACGAGTAGAGACTGAATTCATAAACTGCTTTTTTATAATAACTTATACTTAAGTATACCATATAGTCGATTAAATTGAGATTAAGATACTCTGGTTGCGTTGGGCGGGCCCTGGAAAAGTTGGACCCCTCCGAGATAGTAGAGTTACGCTGCATGGGCAGTAGAAGCTATAGCAGCCTTATTAGTCGTATGGAGAATATAAAAAGAGTCGAAAAAGATAGTGTAAAAATAATTTTAATTTAACTTATGTTATTTGCTGACAGTATCTTAACATAATTTGCCTAGAGGGATAGGCCTTACTGTATCCCATAGAGCAGGCAACGCTCTCACGGCTTTCGTAAGCTTGGATGATGAGCAGTTTTCCCTTAGGGAGCCTAGCTCTGCCGTCACACGCTTTAAAAGAGCGTCGAGTGCCATCGGTTCCCGGAGGGTGACGTGGGGGGGAGTGAGGAGTACTTCCTCTCGCATAGCCTGAGAGGTCCTTGCCCTATCCCAACTCTCTTGACCCACCGTTTTCAAAGCTTTTAGTTGTAGTGCTGCTAAGAGACCAGGTTTCGCTCTAGGGGCGAGGCTGACAATCGACTCTTCTGCCCTAATGTAAGACTGTTCACGTAGATAGCAGTTCATGATTTCGATTCGGTCAACGCTGATCACATCGTCTGTAAGAGCTTCTATACACCACAACAAAACCTGTGAGGGATGCATATTCTTGTAGGCTAACCATGCTTGCCGGTGAATAGCCTCGATCTCCGCACCATACTCTAAGAAGCCTGCAGCCTCTGCCACCAACTTCTTGACACCAGCTATGACTTCGTCTTTCCTCTCACCCGTGATAGAGGTAATGTGCTCACCTGGTTTGAGCAGATGACAATCCATCAGAAAAGCGGTGGCTTCCCGCGCATCTACCGTTAGGCCATCATTCAAGATGAGGAATTGATGGAGCGCGGCAAGTAGAGGGAAATGATTGGGCTTCCAGATGGTCCGTTTTATATTAGTAAGCCGCTCGATCGTTTTGTGATAGGCGGTAATCTCAGCCAATTCCTCTTGAAGCCGGGCCATCTCGGCTAAAATAGGACCGAGTGCTCGTGCGGGAATATAACTGGCGGGTACAGTTCCACTATCGTTAATTTGAACCATTACAGGGTTAACTAGAGCATATGTAGCCTGTACCGCTTTTACTTTTGCCAACCCAGCGGATAAAATTGCGTGCTGCCTTGTCAGCTCAGCCCTTAAGAGTTCGGTTCGTCGCTCCTCTTCCTCTTGCAAGGCTTGTGCAGCAGGCGGTGGTAACGCCTCTCCTAATTGTTGTTTTCTTCGGTCGAATTCGGCTCTTAAAGCTGCTGTCTCTGCACTGAGCAGATCAGGAAGGGATGCTAATAGTGTGTCTACGGGATTAGCTCTTGACCAGACAGCATGGGTAGGGTCGGCTAATTGCTCGATCTGTTCGTGGAATGCTACCAGAGCTAGGCCATCCTTTCGAAGAGCGTACAGATCAATGAGACGCCCTCTTTCCGCTTCCAGCGTTTCATCAATTTCTGCTGTGTCCAGCGCTTCAATCAATGCTGCCAAATCATCGCCAGAGGGGAGTTTGATGTGAAGTTGCTTTCCGATAGCCTTTGCATTCGCAATGTGTCGGCGAATAGCTTGATGTACTATATCCGCTACAGCTCCTACCTCTTTTCGTAACTCTTGCTCTGATTTTTTTAGAGGAGCAACGACAATAAGACACGCCTCTTTTTTCGTCTTTGCAACGCTATCTGTTTTTGCTTTTACGATAGCAGCAGCCTCTTGCTGGGCGGCTTCTACGCCATCCAAAAAGACGCAAACGTGTGAGAGAGGAACCGCTTCACGTTCAAATTTCACTATTATTCTCTCAACAGGACCACCCTCATCAAGAAGGCAACGGAGCACCAATTGATAAGGTTGACGATCGGGGCGAAGAGAGTTTACGGCAGGGAGCAAAAGAGCATATTGCGCAAGCTGCTTTATCGCATCTACTGTACCTGTTTGATCAAGCATTATCTTGATATTGCGTTTCGCGAGCATATCTTGCTTGGCTTTTACGATTCCGCCCTTTAAGCGAGCAATCTCTTCTTCGAGCCGACAGATTTTTTCGGCAGCAGCAATTTGTGTTTTTAATTGAGTCGTCTCTGTTTCCTGAGTGTGTTGTATTGCAGTAAGTTGTGCTTTTAATTGAGTCATCGTGTCTTTGTGAGTGAGTTCCATTGTAGCAATTCGTGCTCTTAATTGAGTCATCTCTGCTTCTTGAGTGTGGTCGATTGCAGCAGATGCTGTGTCTAATTGAGCTATCGCTACTCTGTAAGCTTGGCTCTCTACAGCAATTTGTCTTCTTAATGGAGCTAGCGCTGCGTTGTGAGAGAGTTCCATTGCAGCGAGTCGTCTCTTAGCAGCCGCTATATTGGGAGGTGAAACCTCTTCTGGCAGAGTAGAGCGTAATTCCGCGAGTGCTTTCTCTTTTTGGGCTATCTGCTTTTGGTTCTCTTTTACTGTTTTCTGGGAGTCGCTATCGCTGAGTCCCTGCCCCACCACGCCCCAATCGATGGCTTTGCGCACAATGAGTCGTGCGAAAGGTCGATTTTTTAGGGCAGCCGATACCCCAGATTTCAGCTCCATTGTCAAGAGGCTTGTTCCCCAGCTTTTCCCTTTTCTGACTATCCAGTTGTCAAAAGGATCAGGAAGCAGCGTATTGGCTACTTCATCGAAAGGGCCTCCTTTTAGCCTCATGATGAGTTGGGGGAGGAGTTGGGGGAGGAGTTGGGCTGAATGGTGCATGATTAAGACAACAACTTGGACATAGATCTCCTGCAATTCACCTCTTCTTAATCCGTCAGCCCAAGCCCGTTTGGCCGCCGCCTCCAGTTTCCATGCTTTGACATGGCGTTTCTCTCTTGTAGTCGGTAAATGTTCACACCCGTTCCATAAAAAGAATGAGAATATTTGTGAGAGGGCATCGTGTGCACCGAAGCACGCTTCGTCCTCATATTCTGTAATCAATCTGGACAGCCCTTGTTTTGTGCAGGGCTCTGGTCGTTTGCGCGTTAGCCAAGCGGAGAAAAGGGCGGCGATACGAGGAAGATATACGCCAAAATTTTGTAAAAACTCGACGGGTACCGCAGCTATTTTTATTTCCTCCTTCTGTTTGGCTACATCGTCACGCAAAGCGGCCTCGACGAAAGGAAACAGATTCCACTCTTGTACGGATTTTATGCTCGGAGGATCCACATCCACCTCTGCCTTTACTATCTCTGCCACAGCATGTTCCAACACAGTCAATAGGAAAGTCTGCGTTGCAGATGGCGCTCTTTGTTCGCTACAATATTCCCTTACATAGGACTGCAGCTGCACGGCAGTACAGGGTCCTTTTTGCTCTAACCAAACAGAGAAAGCCCGGCATGTGTTTTGGACGTGTGCTCGAGGGCGGTTGCACAAAGCTAGTATCGCTTGGTATTCCTCGACGATTTGAGTAAAGCCTTGGCGTAAATAGGGAGTGAGATCCCATGCATGAGCATCTTTGCTTTCCTCAGACGAAACGATTGCATCTTCGGCTAGTAACGTTGCCGCTGCTCTTAATGCTCGGCTGAAGAGTTTGCGGAGCTCGCCTCCTAAATACGAGTCAAGAAGAGCGGGCATCTCCTCTCTTGAGACTGGGCCTATTCCCTCTGCGTCACACCAATTCTGAAAGTTTTCTATAGCAATGGGGAGCAATTTTTCTGTGGGATCATTCAGTATGGCAAAAAGAGTTTCATCTAACCATTGGGCAAAATCGCCGATTGGTTTAGTAGATTCATCGTCTAAACCATAGATACGATAATAGGCGCCGGTAATAGCGCGAAGAAGGCGAACTAGAGTCTCTTTTTGCTCTACGAATTGCGGACGCCAACCCTCCAATATTTGTGCGAGGGTATGTTCATGTACCGCTCGTCCTTGCAATACCTCAAGACGTAATCTTTCGGTAGGGGTGAGATCGATCGGCCTTTCTTCCAACTCTTGAGCGAGAGGTTCTGCTGCTACAGCCGCCGCCGGTACAGCTCTATAGGCCACAACATCTCGTTCTGGAAGTGGCACTACTGACGGCGGGACATCTTCTGGCCTGTCACCGGCTGCTGCAGTTGGTGGTAGTGGGAGAGGTCTCGCTACGGCTGTGAGAACGGGAGCCACTGCGAGCGGTACTGGGGAAGGTACGAGGCGACTCACCTCTTCCGTATCATCTTCTCCTCTAGCGAGAGCTTGCACTGGTTGGGCTACTCTCACACTACCACTACGTTGAGCAGGGCTGGCAGAATCTCCCGAAGCCATAGGTTGTAAGGGATAAACGGGAACTGGTAGGATCGGGCTATTTTGAAGATCATCTACTTCTACGTCAAGTGGCACTGGTTCAGCCGCTTGTGCAGCTGCTTGTGCAGCCACTGGTGCTCGTGGCGGAGGTGGTCCCCCTGGGAGTACTGGAAGAGCAGGAGCAGCCATCGTGGGCGGTAGAAATGAGGGCAACCTGTCACCCCTTCTCAAAAACATCCCTCTTCCAGCCACAGGTCGCGCTGGCGGCTCAACCATCACGCTATCATCGAGGGAACGGGTGACAGCGGCTGGCAGAGTCATAGGCTCTACGGGGGCGGAAGAAAATGATGCAGACCGTGGTCTCCCAGGCCGGATATCTGCGCGCGCCAATCCAGCCGGTTGTGCTGGTGGCTGAGGTGCGATTGCTGGCTCTGGAGCGACACTAGGTGGTAGGTTACCGTCTCCTCCGCCACCCCCCCCATCTTCTGCTGCATCCAACACTGGTGCTGGCTGGGGTCGGCGTCGCGCCCGCAATATAGATAGTGGGTCTACTGCTAAAAAACCTCCCTCTATCATAAGCGCTACGATGTTAGGGCGCGGAACCTCAACCACTTCTCTCCTAGGAGGCCCGACGACTACTAAACTGAGAGGAGGGTAGTTTCCAGCCCGAGGTCGAGGTGCGGCGTTTGCTGCGGGTTCATCTTTCCGAGTCCGCCAGGCGACTCCTGCAGCTACCGCAAAAAGAGTAAAAGCAAGCGCGCCTATTGTGCCGCAAGTAGCTGTATAAGGAGTGTAATGCGCCAGCTGCGCCTGGGCAGCAATCATGGTAATAGCTACAACAGTAATGAGTAAAACTGCTCCCGATCCTTTAGCGATCTCCATTGAGACTTCATAGCATTTAGAGCGAGTCGAAATTGTGGCCATGACAATACTTTAAGATTATTAACTTCAAAGTATTGTAGCACAGAAGATAGTTATTTGTTAATTCAAGAAATTATTTTAAATCACTCAGAATAGCCCTCTTCTTCGATCACTTCACTAGCGGCGTTCTTGATGGTTTCTAGTCCGTCAGGGAAGCCAATGATCTTAAGCAGACGGTCGATGTATTCGAGTTCTGTAGATATTTGATCATTGATAAATTCTAGGTGGGCGATTTTTTGTTCGTAATGTTGCCTTTCCATATTGACCTCCAGGTACGGTGATCAGGTAGCAACTTTTATGCCGATGCCGGCACCGCTATGCAGCGTTCAGTTAAAAATCTCAGGGCCGCTTGTCCATGGAGTCTTTGCGCTCTTGCGTGGGCCACTTCATATCGCAATCGCTGTCCGAATGTGTCCTCTTCTCGGATGTAATGGATCACCGTTATTGCAAGAGGAGAGAGGAAGCTAGCGATGCAAGCTTGCACAGGGCTCCCATGCAAATGGGGGAAGTGATGGCGAAAGCGCCATTCGATATCTCCCGTAATTTGTGGTGTTGCGGAGAGACCTCTTCTTGCAGTCATTTGTCTTATGCTAAGTCCGAATCCACTTCTTAAATTCGAGGTAAAAAGAGATTTAATGAGGATATTCTTGTCGATCTCCCTATAAATTGCATCGAGGTCGATATTCATTAGGACGGTGGGAAGAATGGAGAGGACATGCTCTGTAAGAGTATGAAGATAGGTTTCGAAGGCGCCTTGTTGCACTGCGTATTGTCTCTCCCATTTTGCTCGCAGAGGCCCTCTAAGAGCGGCCTTAATATTTTTCGGCGTACATTTTGCTGGCATATCTGTTTCTGTAAAACAGGTGCGTATCAACTCTTTAAAGGGGGCGACGGTAGAAAAAGAGTTATACTCCTCTAAAGCCGCCAGAAGATCGGCTTTGCAATCATTGATCGTACGTTCGGCTCTATCTGCCCACCATCCGCACCGGATTCGTGCGTAACTAGATGTATTGCTGGGATCTAGAACCACTCTAGAGTCGATAAACTGATCGACAGCAGCATTTGGATCCAGTAATCCGGGGAAAAAATGCGCTGAAGTAGAAAAATATGTAACCAGACTGCTCTGAAGAGTGCTTACTTTTGCCGAGATATCATCATGCGTTTCATCTTCTAAGTGGTAATGTCTGTAATAGGCGGCTGTGAATGAGAGTAAGAACTGTTTCAGCTCTTCTACCATAGGTGGGAGTTCATTTGCAGCCCACCTGTGTGCTCTATCTGCCATCTCTTGTGGAGAGAGATCTCTCTCTACAGGAGGGAGGGCGTCTACTATTTGGGCGATAGGAGCTCTTGATCTAGGCGCGGGCATCGCAGACGGTATCTCGGCAGCTGCCGCCCCATCATCCTCTATGGTTGGTACGGGTGTTCTACTTCCACTACCAGTGGGCGTGGCGTAGACAGTACTTGCTCCGCTTGTTGCTCCGCGGGATGAGGAAGTCAAAAGAGGTCCGCTAGGAAGTGTTCTTACCAACATTGCCCTCAACTCCTCTTCACGATCGACACCTGATATCCCAGGAGCCGGAGGAGAAAAGCCGCTAGCAGCAGGAGCGCTAACTTCATCCCCAGAATGAGCAGGGGAGGCCCTTGGAGGAATATCTGGCACTCCTACCTCCTCTTCCCCAGGTGCTCGTGCCGCAGCCGCGGCATCATGGTCCACTGCTATACCATTTCCCTCGTGATGAGAACGTCTTAGATGTGCATTAGGCAGAACAGCGCCGGACTTTGGCTTTCGGTAATGAATAATCATAGCTGATAGAAAGCACACTACAAGAGCATTAGCGTCAATTACAACTGCCGTAATAAGAAAGGCTCCTCCGGATGATTTGGCCCACGCACCATGAGAAACGATCACTATGAGTGCAATCGAGGAGACAAGCGCAATGGCCCCCGCAGTGACAGCAGTAGTACGAGCCGCTTTTGGGCTACAAGAAGCAGAATCTGAACCGATACAACAACAACGCATAATTTCAATATAACATTTTAACTCATTAATATTCAATTTGCAAGGCTTATACACTGGTTGCAAGATTGAACTTCTTTCGAAACTCCATTTGGTTGTTAAAATTGCCCTTTTTGGCATCTTTCTCATCAAATTTTTCGACCATATTCCTCAATATGCTCTCAAAATTTGATGAGAAATTTGCACCAAAAATCATCAATTTTTGCTACCAACCTGAGTTTTGGGTTCTTCTCGCTCATCCTCAGAAAACTCCTCTGATTACGAGGAAGAACAACCCAAAACTCAGGTTACCAAAGCAAGTTTCGAAAGAAGTTCATTACAAGGCCTATGAACTTTTCTCAAAATCTAGCAATTCTTTTTTTAACATGAGAGGGCTTGAGAATCCTCCTATTCCTCGATTGGCCACAACGCGATGGCAGGGGATCACGAAAGGATAAGGATTTTTTCCGCAGCTATTACCGACAGCGCGAGCACTAAGAACATGCGTTTTGGGTTTTACTACCTCGTTTGCAGGGAGTTTACTTGTATCGCTTGTGCTTCTTTGAGGTGGAAATGACCTGTTATCATCTTCTGCGCGAGCAAATCCGAAGATTTGCTGCGTCAATTCCTTCGCATCTGAGGACGACAACCCAAAATTCAGGTTCATAGAATGAGGTAACATAGTTGCTATTTGACTATAGGTCCACGTTTTTCCAAAAGAAATTTTTTGAATCAGCTCTAGTACTTTTTTTGTGAAGGGGGGGAAAGGAAGTTTCAGGGGCAGAGGGAAGGGGCTGGGTTGTTTTTGTAGATAAGAGAGAATCCAATTTTCCAGGGAAACGAGCGAGGAGAGAGAGAGTCGGCCTATTGTTTCGTAGTAGAAACGGGCGCTTGGTTGTATCTCCACTTGTATGAGATTGTTGTCGTGGAAGTGGAAGAAGAGAGCGATGCGGGGGTATCCATCAAGTGGATACCCCGGACATTTATGCGTGTTGGTGAGGAGGGTTGAGGCGTTCATATGTAGGTTTATTGACCAAAGCTCCTTCATGATAATAATCCGTCCTGGATGTTCCGTCTGAGTAGATTTTGCAAGGACCGTGTTGCTTATCCTCTTTCCATGTAACCTCTTCCACGAGGATCGCGCCATCACGGAATCGCTTCTCTATACCCTCTCGCTTTCCACGTACATAGGGGAGTTCAGAGACTTTCTCTCCATTCATATAGACCATTGTCGTTCCTTCTTGTAGACCATGGTTCCATTGCTCTACAGAGTTGGGGAGGCCGCCTTGACAGAAGGTGAGACGCGTGCCGTGGATATGGTTGTTCAGATAAGGAGTGATCGATTGGGGATCACCATTCGGAAAATAATCTACGCGCTCGATTCGGTGACTCTTCTCAAAGCTCTCCCTCGCTACTAAGACTCCCTCTTCATTACGGATTACACGTGTGCCTTCTCCACCTTTCACACGCGCTTCGACGATATTGTTAGGAGAGTGGTATTCTCCATTAGTCAATAAGCCGTCTGTATAGCTCTCAACAGTTTGCGGTGCACCATCTTCATACCAATAATTTCGCTTAGAGATTAACTCATTTTCGAAGGTCTCTTCGCTCAAGGTCAAACCGTTAGGATAGTTGGCCTTTTTTCCTACAAGGACTCCATTCTCATAGAGTTCTGTTTTATGCAGGGTTGATGTATTGGGATAAGTAAAGGTGCATTCTCCATGCATAACTCCTTTTGCATAGGAACGTGACACAGTCACACCATCCCGTCGGAGTTGCACTATCTTCCCATCTTTGCCCTGTTTATTCCAGTCGGATTTGGGGATGGGAACTCCATACTTATGAATATACGTCTCTTTTACAACTTCGTTGTTGTATTGACCACTACGGCAACTGATAGTGAAGGCGGTTGTTGCTAGGAGCAACAAAACAAAGCTCTTTTTCATATGCTATCCTGATGTTAATTTCTTCATGATTTGACTTGTGAGCTGTTCATGCTCACGCTCCACCTCTTGTACCGAAATAGTCTTGCTATGATCTCGGTAGACAAAACGGAAAGTCATATTTTTTACTTCAGATCCTAGTTTCTCACTATGATAAACGTCAATAAGAGAGATCTCTTCTACCAATTTTGTTTTGGCTTGTTCCATCTCAGAAAATAGTCGCATCGCAGAAAGAGTTCTCGGTACCGTCACCGTCCAGTCGCGAGAGGAAGAGGGATATAGTGGTAGGGGTCGCATCTTAAGCGTCTGAGTACAAGCGTTTCGTAGATCCTCCATGAGCATTTCTGCAAAATAGAGAGGCTGGGCGATATCCATTTTTTCTAACGTAAGAGGATGTACTTCGCCGAGAATTCCCACCTCCTTTTCTCCAATAATGAGAGCGGCCTGTCTGCCAGGATGGAGGTTTGTGTGTGCGCTTTGTACAAAATGGAAAGAGGGTACTTTGAGGGCTCCCAAGAGGTTTTCTATGATGCCTTTAAGGTCGAAAAAATCTAGCTTAGTCCCCTTATCCTCCCAATGCATGGGAGTTTT
>JBJXGG010000021.1:0-6526 GCA_046153495.1 Chlamydiales bacterium | reverse complement strand
GCCTGGTACGTTGCTAGCTCCTGGGAGAGATGCCGAAAGACAACATCCACAGCGCCTGATGCATCCATCGGAAACAACAATTTCCGCTCACCATAGTAGTGGACAAGCGGGGCTGTTTGCTCGTCATAGACTTTCAACCGCATCTCGATCGCCTCGCGGCGGTCATCGCTTCGCTGCACGAGCGGTTCACCGCATCGATCACACGCCCCGTCCACCTTAGGCTGTGCAAAGTCAACATGGAATGTCGCTTGACACTTCGGGCAACTTCTCCGCCCGCTCAGCCGCCTCACAATATCTTCGCGCGGAACCTGGAAATTCACCACACGATCCAGCACGATCCCTTTAGACTTCAACACCGTTCCCAATGCTTCCGCCTGCGGAACAGTTCGAGGAAATCCATCCAGCACAAACCCATTGGCGCAACTGGAATCGGATAACTTTTCCTGCACCAGTCCGATCACCACGGAATCGGGCACCAAGTTCCCCTGATCCATATAACACTTCGCCTCGAGACCCAACGACGTCCGGTTACGAACCGCCTCGCGGAGAAGATCGCCTGTTGAAATCTTGGCCACCAGGAACTGCGCCGCAATACGTTCGGCCTGAGTTCCTTTCCCTACTCCCGGTGCGCCCCTGGGGATCGTATACTGTTCTGGAAGAGGGACCACGCTACAAGATCAAACGGATCAGCGTGAAACCTCTGCAAAAGCTAAGTTTACAGATGCACTATCATCGTAGTGAGCACTGGGTCGTCGTCACAGGAACAGCTAATGTCACCATTCAAGAGAAAGAGCGGATTGTGCATGAAGGTGAGAGTATCTTTGTCCCCAAATCCGCCATCCACCGGATGGAAAATCCTGGCAAAGTTCCGCTAGAAATCATCGAGGTGCAAGTAGGAGAATACTTGGGAGAAGACGACATTATCCGCCTAGAAGATATTTATGGCAGATTGAAAGAGGAAGAATCCTTCAATATTTTGTTGAATAGCAAAACATAATTTTAGATGTACTTTTTCTCGAGAAAGGTGTATCTTGACCCTTTGTGTTATAACGGTTTTTCTTATGACTATCTTTCTGGTCTTCTTCAACTTCTTTATTTGGTCTTCAGCATTTTCTTTAGGAAAGTCGGCTTTGCAACACAGTCCTCCTCTTTTTCTGACAGGTGCGCGAATGCTGTTGGCGGGCATCTTGATTTTAGGAGCCTTGGCGATCTTTAAAAGAAATGTTCTCCGTGTGCGCAAGAGTCAGCTCCCCTATCTTCTGATTTTGTCCCTTACAGCCGTGTATCTGACAAATGCCTTTGAGTTTTGGGGGTTGCAATATCTGACAGCGGCCAAAGCGTGCTTTATTTATAGCCTCACACCTTTTTTTGCAGCGTTGCTCTCCTATCTTCAATTTAAGGAGAAGATCACTGTAAAAAAAATTCTAGGTCTGTGCGTGGGATTTTTAGGGTTTATTCCTGTCTTTTTGAGTCAAAGTGGAGGAGAAGAGTTTTTGGGCGGCTTTCTGATTTTCTCCTGGGCTGAATTGGCTCTTATCGCTGCAACTTTGACCTCGGTATATGGATGGATTATTCTCCGCAAGTTGGGTAAAGATGAGGGGATGTCTCCTTTGATGGCGAATGGTTCATCGATGATCATAGGGGGAATCTTTGCTCTTATCCATAGCCTTTTTGTGGATAGTTGGACGCCGATCCCAGTCACGGACTCCGTTGGATTTATGAAAGGCATTTTGCTGATTATTCTCGTGTCCAATTTAGTCTGCTACAATTTGTATGGCTGGTTACTCAAACGTTTTACTGCGACCTTCCTCTCTTTTGCAGGACTCGTGACACCTCTGTTTGCCGCTTTTTTTGGCTGGATAATCCACAAAGAGACGGTACCCTGGAGTTTTTTCCTCTCTGTGGCAATTTTGTCGATCGGATTGTGGCTTGTGTATTCCGAAGATTTGCGTTTAGGCTATATCGTCAAGAAAAAGCACTCTGAACCAAAAAGCGTCTAATGATTATAGCCGATTAAATTGAGATTGATAACCTGAGTTTTGGGTTGATACTCTCCGGTTGTGCCAAAACCCTCCGGTTTAATAATCTCCAATCGATCCATATTAGAAATATGGATCGATTTGGGATCATTAAGCCCCGGGAGTTTTCGCGAATGGTATCAATCTCAATTTAATCGGCTATATAATTACAGCAACGCGGCGAGGGTGCCGTGCCGTCCCCCCTGCTTAATACGACGATATGAGAAGTAATCATCACTATTCTTGTAAGTACATATTCCCGCAATTTCAATATGGTGAGGCAATACCCCAGCACTCTCCAGTTGCCAACGCGATATTTCCCATAGATTGAAATAAGTGGGGGTAGTCTGGAAGGACCAGAAGTTGGGAGGAAACTCAGTGCGGAAATTCTTGAACTCGGCTGCTTCAGGACCAAGACTTGGGGAAATCCCCACAAGTACGTCAGAGGCCTCTGTGCCATAAAGCGCATGCATGCGGGCGACAGTCTCTCTGTAGATATTTAGTACATTGCCCCTCCAGCCGCAGTGGATATTAGCCAACGCATGGTGCATAGGATCATAAAAGATGGCGGCTTGACAGTCGGCATGGAGAATGAGGAGGCCTAATCCTTTCCTGTTTGTCATCAGCCCATCCCCTCTCTTTTGAATAGGAGAGAGTGTATGCAAAACTTGATCTCCATGTTGTTGGTAGAGTGAGGCCACTTCTCTTAAGCGCAAGAGGTCGGCCGCTTTATTCCTATTTTCTGCCACATGTTTGGGGTTATCCCCCTGCGCCAGACCAAAATTAAGAGAGTCAAAGTCTCCGGTGCTGCATCCTCCATGGCGCAAAAAAACGGCGTGTTTGATAGGGCAATCTGTAAAAATAGAAAATGTGAGATGAGGAATTTGCTCTTCCATATGGATGAGCATAAAAAAAAACTCCCTTCTTTTGGAAGGGAGTTTTTTATAAATATTTTGTGCTTATCTGGAGAACAACGAGTTTGAGGCTTGTGTTGCAGCATCCGAAGCAGACTTCAATACCTGCATCGCATATTCCAAGTTCTGGTTTGCCCCTTGACGCACCTCTTCTGTTCGGCTAAACGATTGGTTATAGTACTCACCAAATCCTTTTGCGATTTCCGCTGCCGATTGATATTGTCCCGCTTGTTGTTCATATCCAGCTTTTGCTGAAAGTTTTGGGTTATCAATCGCAAGACCACAGATCGCCTGAGAAGCCATCGACATACCTTGCGCATATTTCATACCGCTACTCAATCGGCTCATGACCTTCTTCTGTAAGAACTCTGTACCTCTTCGAAGAGCAGATTTACCCTGCTTTGCAGTCTGTCTGGCACCGCCTTCCTGACTCTGAGTCTCATCACGAGTAAGGTCTGCTTCCGCACGAGTCGGGGCTTCATCGCCTTCAAGGCTGCCTGTACCCGCACCCTCCTCACCGCCGCGACCTTCTGCTGGTTTTGGTTCGGCAAGACCATCTTTTCCTAATGTCTCACCTGGACCTTTAGGCTCTTCAGCAGGTGTAGGATCAAACGCACCCATCACCATAGAGGCGCCGAACATACAGAGGTTCACAATACCGTCTTCTTTTGCCTGATCAGCCTGCTGTCTCGTGGCGTTAGCCTGTGCTTGCCACTGATTCTTTGTATTATCAGCACTCACCTGAGCCATATTCAGCGTCATATCCATCATCTCGCCAGAGGCTTTCCAAAGTGTCTGCCACACTTGAGAGTTCGATTTCGCCTGAAGAATCAATACGGCGGCAATAATCGCGACAATACTCATGTTCTTATTAAAGTCGTCTGATGACTGTCCATTACTAAATGACCCAAGAGGAGAAGGCATAGGGGGCTTTCCAATATCAGATTTTTTCCCACTCGCAAAAAGACCCTGCATCCCGTCCGTTACAGCAGGAAGAACAGTATCTCCTACCAATTGCCCTTGTCTGAATGCCGTTGTACGAATAGCCTGCTGGAATGTGCTTTTCTTAATAGACTCTTTTTTTGCAGTCTCTAGCGAGCGGGCATGGTTCTCTTCACGCGTTCTGTGATATTGAGAATTCTCATTTTCGGCCGTACGGCGATTCTGATTATCGACATTCTGTTCCGCATCCTCAGCCGCTTGGTGCATCTCTGACCATAGCATACTTGATTGAATAGCGTCTGGTGTATTTGATGTATTATTAGTCATCGGAAATATCCTTTGTATTAAAAACTTAAATAATTATATCACAAAAAAGCAATTATTTAAAGATTTTTTTATATATTAACACTCTCTTTTTATAAGAAATTTATTAAGCTACGCTCGCACAGGCTCGGGTAGCTCCCCTTACCGTTCCCATCATATCGCCGAATGTAGAGACTACGGTTTCTAGCTGAGAGGAGAGGTCCTGGATGATTCCGCTATCCTGTTGAATTCGTTGCTGCCACTTTGTAAAGCTCGCGTTAGAATAACCGACTCTCTGTAAAGATTGTCCGATCTGCTCCTGTGTTGTAGCAAGCTCGTCTTGTAGCGCCGCCTGTTCTTGACCCATAATACCGTTCACAAGCATCGGAGAACCGGCAATAGCCGTTCCAAGCAGAACAAGCAGTTTGTTGCCGATTTTTTGCAACACGCTTTGAGTGACTTCTGAGTCGGCAGCTTCACTTGTGGAAGCTACTGTGGAAGTAACACCTTCCGTAGCAGTGGTAGTCCCTGCAGTGGTCCCGTCAGTAGCGGCGCTCGTAGCCACATTTTCAGTCACATCTTCTGTTACAGAAATGGTGATGTTCGCCGTATTATCGGCACCCGCCAATACGACATCACCGCTTGCCATAGCAGCCTCTCCCGCTACTTCTTCAGGAAGCGCTGCAGCGGCAGCACCAGCCGAAACAACCGAAGCAACAACCGTCCCAATGATAACCACAGCCATAAGAGCCATCATAAAGTAGTTCATGAACTCAGAAAAGAAAGCCGGCCCTTTCATCTCATCTTCAATATGTTGAGCTTTCTCTTCAGCCGTGTTTTGCGCATTCACAGCGTTTGTCGTGGAAATCAAGATCTCTTCTCCTACCTCTTGGTCGTGAGCTTGCTCTTGAGCGAAAATCGAAACCTCTGTCTGCATACCAGCGCTCATCTGCATGAACATTTTTCCAAAAGCAGCGGCTAAGAATGTATAACAATCTTGTTCTGGAGCATTTTTAGGAGCCTGAAGCTGAGCACGCTCTACTTTGACGGCGATTTTGGTGAGCTCTTTTTTCTCATCTCTACTTGACTTAGCAATCGTGTCTAAAAGAAGCCCCCCTTTACGAACAGCATCCGTTTTTGCCGACATAATGGAAGAGGAGTAAACCTCACTCACACCTTTTCTATAGATTTGTTGGTGTTGATGAATATAACTATTTTGTGCAACTTCTGACATGAGTTATCCTATGTTAAGAATTGTGAACAATTATAACACAAACCGTTAATAAATTAAAGTAAAATTTTTAATATTAATTATCTCTTAACCTGAGCTTTATACAAAGAGCAAAAAATTGCAAGAGCATCTCAAAACACTCCTCTGATTACGAGGGAGAACAACCCAAAACTCAGGTTATTAGTGAATATAATCGAGAAAAGATCTTGTAAAGATGACACATTATACGACCCTAATTTTTAACTTTATTTCTGATAAAGGGTATTAAATGCCGTGTATTTGTATCTTTATTTTTCGCGCATGGTATTAAGTGGTCTGCCTCAGATTCAGAGGAATTTGCGCAGCAAATCTTGGGATTGTCCGACGAAGGGAGTCTACCTCTGTTGTTCTGAGACTGGGTATTGTTTTCCTTCTTTTAAAGTATTTAACATCAATAAGCTTTTATGTTTCATTTCGGCGTATTGAGGTTTCTCCACAGCGATCTCTATCGTGAGATTCAAGAATTCTTCTGCCTCTGCTTTAAAATTGAGTTTCAAGAGGCAATCTGCAATATAAAATGCAGGTATCGGATTTTCGGGGTCAATATTCAGAGCCAAATAAAAGCCGTACATCGCATCCTCAAATTTCCCCATCTGGTGAAAGTTCGCTGAAAGACCGAATACATATTTATGGGTAGAAGGAGCAATCCCCGAAAGCAGCTGAAAAAGACTCAAAGATTCCTTATAATTACCCCTCTCATAGTGAGCATGGGCAAGGCTATAAACTTCTTCTAAGAAGTGGTCATTGACCTGTGCAGCCTCTTTTAGGCTGATATTCTCCTCTTTCATTCTCTTTAATACTAGGTTGGCCTTCTTTTGGATATTGGCGGAACCTAAAAGGGCGGCGATTGCAGTTTTTTTCATACATCTCCAATAAAGTGTAGTAATTGTAATAAAAATTACATTATAAAACAAGTAGTTTTATTAAGATATTTTAATTTTGTTAACTAAAACTTAATAAAATTGGGGTGTTTATTAAAAAATCTATATTTATTGTATAATAAGTTTTGTGAAAAAAATAAAACGATTTCTAGCTATTTTGATAATTCGTTCGATTGATGCGATCAACTATATTCATCT
>JBJXGG010000136.1:0-5303 GCA_046153495.1 Chlamydiales bacterium | reverse complement strand
AACTCTCTTATGCTCTCCGCATACTTCGGATCACCCTCTAGGGCTTTCAGCGCAGACCCTTTGACAATCGGCACATCTTTATATCCTTTAGCTTCTAGAAGTTCCGTGAGCTCCATCTCTACAAGCTCAATTAATTCTTGATCGCTCTCTCCGATCATGTCTACTTTATTGAGAAAAACAACAATCGAGGGTACGCCCACCTGACGTGCAAGGAGAATGTGTTCTTTCGTCTGAGGCATCGCACCATCTGTCGCAGCAACTACTAGAATTGCTCCGTCCATCTGCGCAGCACCAGTAATCATGTTCTTGACATAGTCAGCATGTCCCGGGCAGTCGACGTGCGCATAGTGACGACTCTCAGTCTCATATTCAACGTGGCTTGAGTTAATCGTAATCCCACGTGCCTTCTCTTCAGGAGTGTTGTCAATAGAGCTATAATCACGGAAAATACCACCACCCGCTTCAGACAACACCTTTGTAATCGCGGCTGTCAGTGTAGTTTTACCATGGTCTACGTGACCAATCGTTCCGATGTTAACGTGTGGCTTAGTTCTCTTAAATGTCTCTTTAGCCATTTTTGTTTTGTCCTCTTTGTTAAGTAGTTTTTCTATCCTCTCTTTCTGCCCAGAATAGGAATTGAACCTACGACCGCTTGCTTACCATGCAAGTGCTCTACCACTGAGCTATCTGGGCTCAGATGCCAGCAGAGTTTACGGAAAAAATCTAAAAAAAATCAACATCAATAGTTATTTAGTTCCATTGATGTCGTTATTTACGTCCACGATATACAATCCGCGCCTTTGATAAATCATAAGGGGACATTTCAACAGTCACCTTATCTCCAACTAAAACACGTATATTCCGCATGCGCATCTTTCCGCAAAGATGGGCTATCACCTCTCGGCCATTCTCCAGGACCACTTTAAAGTGCATATTTGGGAGCAGCTCAGCTACTTCTCCTTCGATTCTGATAGAATCTTCCTTTGACATAACTCTCCCAAAAAAATTTTTATTAGAGAATAAGACATTAAACATCAGGCCCCTATTTGCAGTCAATCAAAAACTTCAAAGTTTTACATATTAACTGATAACGTGTATACTGCGGTCAACTATGCCATGTTTTTCATGTATCGGATTCCTTGGAGAGAGATGGACTCAATATAGAGAGGCACACTCTGGTTGTGATCAAGCCTCCCGGTGCGCCTCTCGGTGTTGCCAACTTTTTACAGCTTTCTGTGGCTATTTTGGGAGGAACTGTGCGGCCCATACCCAGAGCACCATTCAAACAGTCGGGGATCAAACAGCTGTGGGCGCCGCAGAAACAGGAAGGAGTTGTTCTTTTTTTGGCACTTTACTTGTCGAAAGAACGGGAACGATGGGCGCGGCACTCGGAGATAGTACTAAACATTTTGCTATTCTCATCTCTGATGGTACCACATCAGGAATGCAACGCGTTGCTTACGGAGCAAATTCATTAGGAGGAGACATCGTTACTGGCGTGCGCAATTTGGGCGGCATGATTAAAAGAGCCGCCATCTCTCTATATAATTGGCTTTTTGAGCAGAAAAACTGGCGCTCCATCGTGACCTATCTCGTCGCGTGGGGCATCATCATCATCTGTAGTGGCGCACTCTACGGTTTTCAAAAAACAGCCTTCCCCTTCGCCATAGGAATGGGATTCGGTGCAACGTTTGGCATAATGACCGGTGTTGTCATGGTAAAAGCCGTTTTACCGCATGTCGATCCCCACGATAGGTGGCGAGACAAAAATACGATTTGGGGATTCATCAATACTAAATCACAGAAACTCGATTTCACCACCCGCACGATTGCGCTTACTATTTGTGTTTCCCTCTTTTTGATGCTCGCTACGAAATATCCGCATGGATTGGGTGGAGTTGCAGGTGCAGTGATTGGTAACCATATCGCCACGAAATATGGTATGGGGCAAAATATGGGTCGCTCCCCCGGCTCCCTTTCGGACGAGCAACAACTGGCGAGTCAGAGGATTCAAACTGCTGGACTCCAACTTGATGAAATCGAAAGACGTCGCTTACTCTTGGTAGAAGACGCGAGAGCCCGAGAATTACATCAAATAGTTGTAACCGAAATCGCTGCGTTAAATATACAACTTGGACTTATCGCAGGTAACGAAGAGCTGAACCGGACATTTGCAGCACTGCGGCAGAGATTCACCAACACCTTTAGCGAAATGTACCAACCCCAATGAACCATGAACGAGGGAAAGCTTTACCAACAAATTATCGATAAAGGGAAGGAGCTTACTCCTTTTCATCCTGCTTGGAAGACCGAAGAGAATTTAGTTTCCGGCTGCCAGAGCATCATGTATCTTCATAGCGAACTTACAGAGGGCAAAATCACCTACTTTGCTGATAGCAAAGCACTGATTTCCAGAGGGCTTGCCGCTCTTCTTCTTGCCTTCTACAATGGCAAAGAACCCGAATTTGTCTTGAAAAACCCTCCCATATTTTTAGAGAAAGAGGGGATCGTAGAGAATCTGACTCCCGGTCGTGCAAATGGAGTAGCGAGCCTCTACCTCAAGATGAAGCAACAAGCTCTGGCGCACTTGCTCGCGCCTCGAAGCTAATTTTCCATTCCCGATCTTTTGCCACACACCAAAGCTCTAGAACTCCTAGTTCCGTTAATTTCGCCTTCAATCGTACGAGCGCCATATTTTTGTCTGACTCTAGCACAGTTTCTAATGTATGGAGTTCTGATAACTCAGCAAGAGGATTGTCGCACACCATCCCGACGGTACTTCCATCATCTTCGCTCCGACTAAAAAAGCGAAAAAGCGCAGGCTCCCTCAAAAGGAGCGTGAACTCCTCATCAAGTACCGTCTCACTCCCCTCTTCTAACCCAAACGGCACGATACAGAGAGCGGAAAGAGGAGGTTCCAGACCTGGAACAGCAGGATTGGCTCCCTCCACTCCAATCCAAAAGCTGCGCGAAGAGCCAGCTCTGACCCTGATCCCCTCTCCTGTTCCATAGACAACAGCTCCGCGACTCACCGCAAAGTCTAAGTCGGAACTCGGCAGCTCCCGCACGGCCTCTCCTTGCCAAGAGGAGAGAACCTCTAAAATCGCTCTTCGGAAAGGCTCCGCCTTCAGCGTGCCTCCATGAAATAACACAGCTGAAGGCAGCGTATGTCCTCGTAAAAAATGCGCTAGATGAGCGGTAACTCTAGGGTCGCGTACAAAAGGGAGCCCTAGCTGCGCCAAACCAGTTCTCTTTTCGTGCGCAACTTCTACATCCAAATCGACATAGGGAAAGAAACCATTGATTAAAACCTTCTCCACTTCTTCGCGGTGTAGCAGTGTTTTGAGCATGCCCCCCATCAAACGGCTTCCTTCACCCAAAAGAGTAATGCCTACTGACTCCTCCCCAGAAAACAGCCTCTCTTTTGCTGCCCGACTTGCGTACACTAGGGTTGTCATTTGAGAACGACTCAAACTCTTGCCCAACTTCTGCCGTACCAAGTGGGCTAAGGTAAGGTCAAGGTTATCTCCCCCCAGAAGTAAATGACTTCCTACCGCCTTTCTTGTTAATTGGAGATTTCCCTCACTCTCCTCCACTGTGATCAAAGTAAAATCAGTTGTTCCACCACCGATATCGATAACCAGTACGCTCTCATTCACATGAAGATAGTCACGCCAATTTGCACAAGAAAGCCATGCATAAAAAGCGGCTGTCGGCTCTTCTAAAAGAGTAAAAGGGGGATAACCTGCTATTTCCGCCGCCTCTTGGACCAAAAGACGAGCATCCGGATCAAACGAGGCGGGGACCGTGATATAAATATCTTGCTCTACAAAGGACTCCTTATCCCACGCCTCTTTTAAGTGCGTCAGATAAGCAGCCATCACATCAACAGGACTGATCTTTTCCGCAATATCACTCAAGGGAAGAAAAGGGCTTTTTCGATCCACAGATTCGTGCGAAAGCCAAGATTTAGCAGAACTCACGACCCTATTAGGCAGCTCCTCTCCACGCATTTTCGCAAACTCCCCTACACAAGGGGGCTCTTCAGGGGGAAAAAGATAAAAAGAAGGGAGTGTAAGAAGAGCTTTTTCTTCCGCCTGCCCCACCCTCTGCTTGATAGGAAAAAGATGACTCTCTCCCTCCCCTTTCTTGCGATAACATAAACTGGAATTCGTCGTACCAAGATCAATCCCAATCCAATAACTCACGACACCTCCACCTCAGCTGGGTAGATCACACTGCCATCTTTCGCTTTCCAACCACCATGCTTCACCACCCCCCGATAAGGAGCTTTCCCTTTTACATTCCCCACTACCTTGATTTCCAAAGGGTTATAGCCAGACTGCACAGTGACAACGCTCCCCTCTCTATCGCTCAATAGGGGAGAAATTTTGAGTTGTGTTGCTAGAAATTTGTGGCAATCTTCATGGATTTTCCGCACAGCAGCACCCACCTCTTGATCGCTAAAACCAGAGATATCCTCTTGTAAGAAATCGACAAGCCGCCCCTCTCTTTGGAGATGAGACAACACATCAAGGGTTGCCCCCTGCTTTTGTGGAACAAGAGTTACCTCCTGCTTCCATCGAAAAAAAACTTTAATTTTTGCCAATAGTCCCATCTACCCTCACAATCCAAATAATGAAATTAGACCTAGCTTGGAAAGCACCTCTGCACAGAATACGAAGGCAGCATAACACATTACCAAGAAAATTAAAGGCCTTCCGCCGAAAATGCGTGCATCAGAGGTATATTTCTTCCGATATCTCCCAACCCAAAGCATGAGGGCTGGGATAAACGCATTCAAAATGGAATCACCCAATCCCCCCGTCGTATCGAGAGCAAGAAGAAAAATCCTCTCAATACTTAAGGCACAAAGTAGAGTCGGGATCACAATCATAAAGCCTAATAGCACTGACCCCCATTTATTGCGTGGAATCTTTAAACCATCGGCCAAGAAATCGAAAAGTCCCAAAGCAATTCCTAAGAAAGAGGTAACCAAAGCAAAGAAGGCAAAAAAATCCCCTACGACCCCTAAATAGCGTCTCCCCGTCGCTTCACCCAAAAATTGGGTAGCCGGCTTTCCTGCGATAAGACTCGCCTCTAAACTATGCTCCCCACTCCAAGGCATCGAACCTAACACCACCGCTTCCCACAAAACATAGACCAAAAGCGCTGATAGAGTACCCAAAACAATTGAGAGACGCAGCGCTCGACCATCTTGCCGTAAATAGATCGTCAAACTTGGAACGATCGTCTGAAAACTATAAATAGTGAGCAAAAGAGGGAGCGCAATAAAGGTACTG
>JBJXGG010000001.1:0-26807 GCA_046153495.1 Chlamydiales bacterium | reverse complement strand
AAATTAGGGCCGTATAATGTATCATCTTTGAATGATCGTTTCTCACTCATGTGTAAAAACATGCGTTTCGAAACGATCATTCAAATCTGTCGCATTCTCCAACCCAACTCTTTAACTTTATTTCTGATAAATGGTATTATTTGGCCACTATGAGTATTCGTAATCTCACTATTTTAGGTTCTTCCAGTCAACAACCGACACGTAAGCGTAACCATGGAGCCTATCTGTTCCGATGGAATGAGGAGGGGCTCCTCTTTGATCCGGGAGAAGGAACGCAACGACAGTTTATTTTTGCCAATATTGCCCCTCCAACCGTCACTCGCATTTTTGTGAGCCATTTCCATGGTGACCACTGCTTGGGACTCGGCTCGATGCTCATGCGCCTTAATTTGGACAAAGTAAACCATCCGATCCATTGTTACTATCCTGCAAGCGGAAAAAAATATTTTGATCGTCTCCGCTATGGCACCATCTACCATGAAACAATCGAGGTGATCGAGCACCCTGTCTCGCAGGAGGGAGTAGTACATAATGATGGGAAGTTCAAAATTGAAGCCGCCTTCCTTATGCACGGCATCGACAATATCGCTTGGAGAGTGACAGAGCCCGATACCAGAAAATTCGATGAGAAAAAGCTCGCTGCGTTTGGAGTACGTGGGCCAAAAGTGCGTGAGCTTCAGGAGAAAGGGAAAATCATCATCGAGGGCGAAACAGTCTCTCTTGATCATGTGAGCTGGATACGGAAAGGTGACTCCATTGCTATTGTGAGTGACACTCTTCCCTGCCAAGCGGCTGTGAGAATCGCAAAAAATGCTCGGATCATGGTATGTGAGAGCACTTATCTCGAAGAGCACGCCCATCTCGCTAAAAAACACTTCCACCTAACAGCCCGCCAGGCGGCTGAGATAGCAAAAGAGGCTGAAGCACAAAAACTCATTTTGACCCATTTTTCGGCGCGCTACCTTCATGTAACCCCCTTTGTAGAGGAAGCCAAAGCCATTTTCCCCTCTGTAGAGGCCGCCGAGGACTTTAAAACCTTCCCTTTCCCCAAAACACCCTAGATACAACCCTAGATTTTGCTATATACCCATTCCACCTCAAGAGTTGGGACTTTGGCGCAGCCGAAAACCAAATCTTGAGGTGGAATGGGTATACAATTGATTTCTCGTAGTTGACAAAAAAACAACTTGATAAGATCCTGTCGATATGATCCGCAGTGCCTATCGATTTCTCGAATATCTTCGTTATGTGAAAAATGCCTCAGAACACACGGTGCGCAACTATTGCATCGATCTCAATGCACTGAAAATCTTCTTGGAAAAACATCTCAACCTCAAGCCGACTGAAAAAATTCATTTTGACCGACCATATTCCGGCGAGAGCGAGAGAATCCCTCTCTCTCAAATAGACCGTCTCGTATTGCGCCGTTTTCTAGCCGAGCTGGCCGACAATAAAATAGCAAAGAGAAGTGTAGTACGCCGCCTCTCTAGTTTGCGCTCTTACTTCAAATTTTGTATCCAGCAAAACCTGTTGGAAAAGAACCCTCTAGAGTTATTGGAAAGCCCAAAATTAGATAAACGCATCCCCTATTCTCTCTCATTTGGTGAGGTGCAACGCCTCTTTGATCAACCCGATACAAGTGGCTATCTCGGTTTTCGCGACCGCGTGATCATGGAGCTTTTCTACAGCTCAGGGCTACGTGTAAGTGAGCTTGTGGGATTGAATCGAGCAGATCTGGACCAAGAATCTCTTTTGGTAAAATTACGGGGCAAAGGGAGAAAGGAGCGAGTTGTACCGATTACAAAAAATGCGGCAGATTGGATCAAGGCTTATTTGGACCACAATGAGCGACATAAAAACTTTGATGGTCATTTGGCTCAAGTCGATGATCAGGCCATTTTCTTAAATCGTAATGGGACACGACTGACGGCTCGATCTGTAGACCGTAATTTTGATAAATATTTGACAGCCAGCGGACTAGCTGGAAAAGTAACGCCGCATACAATCCGTCATACTATCGCAACCCATTGGCTCGAAAATGGAATGGATTTGAAAACGATACAAACTCTTTTAGGCCACTCCTCCTTAGCCACTACGACCCTCTATACCCAAGTCTCCACCCGATTGAAAAAAGAGGTCTATGATAAGACACATCCTCGTGCATAGAAATTCGTGATCTGCTAGTGTATTCTCCATGAGTATTGTCCTAGATGAAATTTCCAAAAGCTTCGGAAGTCGTACCCTTTTTTCAGGCGTCTCCATTACTTTTAATCCTGGTAATCGGTATGGTTTGACCGGCCCCAATGGAGCGGGTAAGTCGACTCTACTACGTATTATTATGGGGGAAATCCCCCAGAGTTCTGGGCAGGTCACTCTTCCTGCCAAGGTCGGCATTCTTCGCCAAAATATCAATGATTATGCAGATTTTACGCTTCTCGATACTGTAATTATGGGCAATGAGCGTCTATCGAAAGCGATAGCGGAGCGAGATCGCCTCTACGAGGGAGAGATGACTGATGCAATCGGTATGCGTCTCGGTGAACTTGAAGAGATTATAGCAGATGAAAATGGCTATAGCGCTGAAGCTGAGGCGGAGGAGCTATTGATTGGATCCGGTATTTCTGTTGCACTTCTCAGAGAAAAGATGTCTTCGGTACCAACCGACCTACAATTCCGTGCCCTTTTATGCCAAGCTCTTTTTGGGAACCCGCAAGCGCTCCTACTGGATGAACCGACAAACCACCTCGACATGAGCTCGATTGGTTGGCTAGAGAATTTCTTCCACAGCTACCAAGGGACTTTGATCGTTGTATCGCACGACCGTCACTTCCTCAATGCCGCTACCACCCATATTGCCGATATCGATTATGATACGGTCATTATCTATCCCGGCAACTACGACGCGATGGTCTATACGAAGACACAAGCACGGTCGCGTGAAGAGGCGGACGTTAAGTCTAAAGAAAAGAAAATCAAGCAGTTACAAGAGTTTGTATCAAAATTTGGTGCAGGAACACGAGCCTCTCAGGTACAGAGTCGGATGCGTGAGATCGAGAAGTTGCAGCCACAAGATTTGAAAAAAACGAATATCCAGCGTCCCTACATTCGTTTTTCCGTTCCAGAAAAGCAGTCTGGCAAGATTGTCTGTAAACTAGAGAATGCGGCTCTGCGTTATGATGATCTTGAGGTGATCAAGAACTTTACTTATGAGATCCATCGTGGAGACAAGGTGGGAATCATTGGGAGTAATGGTCGAGGAAAAACCACCTTAGCCAAGATGATGGCTGATGTACTGCAACCCACAGGCGGTCATGTCGAATTTGGGCATCAAGTTCAGATAAGCTACTTTCCCCAAAATCACAGTGAGATTATCTATAGGGATGAGAAGAGGAATGCCTTTGATTGGTTGCGAGACCGAAAAGAGGGGCTCTACGATCAAGATTTACGCAGCGTGCTCGGCAAGATGCTTTTTGGAGGTGACGATGCCTTTAAAGAGGTTTCTACCCTCTCAGGGGGAGAGACTGCACGACTTATTTTGGCAGGGATGATGCTGGAAGAGCACAACTTTATTATTCTCGACGAGCCTAATAACCACCTTGATCTAGAGGCAGTCTCTGCTTTAGGATGGGCTCTCAAGGATTACAAAGGGACAGCTGTGGTGATCGCGCACGACAGAACTCTGCTCGACTCTTTTGCTACAAAGATCATAGCCTTTGAAGAAAATGGTATCCGTACATTTAACGGAAATCTCGAAGAGTATTTAGCGAGCAAATGAGCATTGAAGAGCATATACAAGCCATCCTACAGCTGCTTGATCTCGACCTTAAAGAGACACCGCAGAAAGTGGCACAGATGCTTAAGAGGGCCCTTGTCAAACCTTCCTACCCGCGCCTGAGCCGCTTGCCTGCTGTACATAATCAGCAAATCTCGCTGGGTCCTATCCGTTTTATGAGCACGTGTGCCCACCATCTCACTCCATTTTTTGGTACTGCAACGATAAGCTACATGCCCAACAAATGGATCCTAGGCCTAGGGACGATTGCTCGGCTTGTCTCCTATCATGCAGTGGGAGCTACACTCCAAGAGAAATTAACAGCGGAGATAGCACGTGATTTTGCGTGTATACTAGAGGTAGAGGATGTGGAGGTCGCCCTCGTGGCACAGCACACCTGTGCTAACGACCCTTATGCAACGCTGAAGACCACGACAAGTCTCGGCAGATTTCAGAAAATTTATGCGATGGAATTATCGAACCATACTCCTGAATCACAGCTCCTCCCAGCATAGAGCCAAGCTCGGCACACACCTCAAGAGGGGCATTTTGGAGATAGGCATGTAGAAAACCGCTTGCAAAGAGGTCTCCTGCACCCGTCGTATCGACAGGGACAATCGGCTGAACACGGTGGTAGAACTTCTGCTTACCTTTTCCGACGAGGCAGCCCCTCTCACCTAGCAATACCACACTCACCTCGGTCAGCTCTGCCATACGATCACAAGCCAAGGATTCTCCTTCCCCCGTGAGCGCTCTCGCCTCATCTTCATTGGCAAACACAATATCGACATACCGCTCTAATAGGGAGAGTAAGCGGGGACGGAATCTTTCGACCGTCTCAAAACTCGATAAATCGAGCGAAACTTTTGCTCCCATCTCTTTGGCAATCAAGCAAGCATGCTCAGTCAACTCATGATTATAAAGTGTATAACCTTCCAAATGCACCAGCTCGGCTCCTCGAAACATCTCTCTTTTAAGATGACACCCCTCTAACTCAGTCGAGGCTCCTTGGAAAGTACGCATAGTCCGCTGCCCATCAGGGGTGACCATGGAGAGGACAATTGCAGTAGGGGTCTCACTCACTAAAAGACGCCCCTCGATTCCCTGCTCGGCTAAAATTCTCTGGTAGTCTGCCCCCCTCTTATCGTTGCCCAGCTGTCCAATCAAGGCAACGCTATCTCCCAGCTCTGCCATAGCATGGAGAGTATTGCGGGAACAGCCACCTAAAAGAGAAATGGGGTTTTGCCCACTATTGGTAATAAGAGATTCAAGAGCAGGAAAAGAGACCGGGAGCATCCCCCCTTTCTTTCCGGGGATACTTTCCAAGTAAGCATCACTCACTTGAAGGATGAGATCCAAAATCGGACCTCCCACACCCACTACTCTACCCACTCTCTTCTCCTTTTTCGTTGATTAAAAGACGCACTACGTAGTCTCGATTAACCCAGATATATTCAATTCCGGCAATCAAAGCAAATGCTGCTGCTATTGCTACAACGGAGATAGATGTGATCCGCAATACATTTAATGAGACAAATCCTAATGAGTAAGGAATCATTAACAGTAGTACAACAAACGCACTCGCTGCTTGGATCACCGCCTTAATCTTCCCCGAAGAGCGAGCAGCCAAAGCAAATCCTCGCAACGCACAAATGGTCCGCAGTGTACTGATCACGGAATCTCGATAAATAAAGACAAATACCAAGAGAAGGGGGACATTGACCGGAGGACGTGTAAAAGTCAGAAAAACCGAGATCCGATAAATACTATCCGCCATCGGATCGAGAAGTTTTCCTAAATCTGTTACCTGGTGGAATTTACGAGCGAAATAGCCATCTAGCGCATCGGAGAGCTCTGAGACGCCTAACAAAAGAAGGAGAACGTAAGGCAGCAGAACGATGCTAATGCCCAAAAATTCATGCTCGATGTAGAGGAACATAAAGATAGGACTAATAAAAATCCGAATAAATGATAGATAGTTGGCTACGCCCAAAAGGTCCCTGACTCTGTTTGCATTCCACCTAAGTTAAGGGAGAGAGATTTATTGTTCAAGAGATTCCCCAGAAATCTAGCTAGACTGATTATCGATGAGATCGTTCGGCTGCAATAGCAGCTGCTAGAACAGGATTTATGCGGGGAGAAGGAAGTAATGCATCCCAAGCTTGTAGTGCTGCATAAAACTCCTCGGTTTCTCCACATCTTATCATATGAGGCTTCCTGGCTTTTGCCAGACATTCTTCAAGAATGGCTTCTCTTTCATCATGCAAGTGGTCATGCAAGGCAGTAATTGCTAGTTCCAGCCTTCTTTCAGCCCCTTTTAGGCCAGCCACTTCGCGTAATTCTTCACTTAATACCGTATCAGGTTCCCTTGGCTCTGCGGGATCCCTCAATTTGATGATTCTATAACGAAAAGATCGCACAACACCCGCTTCAGTAGCGAACCCGACCAGCGCAACCCGCCGAGCTAGCGGTTGATCCACTAGTTCAGAGCCACTGAGTCTTCTTAAGAGAACGGGGATACCAGCTACTACCACCTGGTCCTGGATCGTGTCCGCAGTGAAAGGAGTCCATTCAGCCCGAAAAGAGCTCTCTAGGATTGCCTGTAACCGCATAAGACGGTCGCCTAGTTGGAGAATTTTTTCTTTACGATTTGTTGGAACCCCTGCTACCGGATCAAAACCTGCTTCGACAGGATCCCGATCCTGAAACCATATTGCCAACATCTCCTCTTGCGTTAAGCTTGCGGCTTGTGCCGGAGAACAGCGTTGCTCATCTTGCTTCGTTCTTTTTAAATCGGTCCAAATCGTTGTGACTTCTCTAATCAAGGAGTCTACACTTGTCCACGCTGCCAGCAAAGCAGCTGGGTCTGCACCATCCTCGTATCTCTTGGCCATGTAGCGCTCCCGTAAACGTTCGTGAAAGGAGTTTTGCAATTCTCCCCTGTCTGCCAAACAAAGTATTGTCATACGACTAAAAGGTCCTAGATCGTCCATACCAAGAAGTTGTTGTCGCTTCTCTTGCAACTCAGGGTGAGCATCTACAAATCTTAATACTAAAGAACAAGCGAGAGCTACGCTATCCTGAAAACGAGCAAAATGTTGTTTTTGTCTTCTCCGCTCATCAGCAGCTACTCCTGCTACTGACCATTCACGGATCTCTGCTCCAATGATTTCATCACACCATACAGCCCATAAGCGTGAGAGCTCTACATGCCATGTATCAATTCGGGCTTGATTTATGATTTCTAAGACGGCGGCAAGCCTGCCAGACCCTAAATCAAAAACGTCTGCTACGCGGGCTCTAAAAAACTCAACATCATGCTGTGGACGTCGCTGCATCCAAAAAATTAATAGAGCAAGATTTACGAGAGGAGCTGCTTTTTCACTTTTAAATATCCAATCTATATCACGATGATTTCCTATCACTTGTAGCCGGGTTATCTCTCTCCGTATCGCTACTCCTGCCGGACAATCCCTGCATTCTTGCCAAGTGCTTGGGTTTACTCCTACCAGATGTACATACGGCGTCATCAATATAGTAAAACTTTCTTGAATGAGTCGCCGATCTCTTTCTACTGCTGCATCCTGAAGTTCTGCTGCTACATCCTGAAGATTAACTCCTGCATCCTGAAGAGCAACTAAAGCCCCCCACACCCCTAGTAACATCATCGCCGCATCATCATCTAGTTGCACTGGCTGAGGCTGAGCCGGAACCACCGCCACGTGCGGTACTCTTGGTTCTGCTCCCTGAGGCGGCAGGTGAGCCGGAGCGTCTGGTTGTTGCCCTGGCTGAGGCTGAGCCGGATCGTCATCCCTTGCACCAAATGAAATAAATCTCTCCCTTCTTACAATGGCCTGCGCTCCTACTTGCCCATCCAAAGAGAGGGCAAGTGTAGGAGCAACAACCCCAAGAACAGCAATAGCTACCTCCAAAAGTGCCCAGCCAAACATCTGGGCCTGTATCCCTAAATCCCTCCATGCCTTTTGGAGATCCCCTAGCACCAAGAATGATTGCACCACCGCTTTAAAAAATAAGCAGACACAAAGAATAGCGCGAGCCGCCGCACAAACTGTACGCACGACAATACAACCAATATAAGACAACTGCCCGGCTACGTAGTAACCAGCTTGCTTAGTAAACCGTGCCCCAGGACTTCCTTCTGCCTCTTGCCTACGTCCATTCAAGTAGAGAGGGAGACTCATGCTACTCATCTATCTTCTTCTCCAAAGCATTTTTCGTGAAATACATACATTTACCATATCATAACATATAAAGGGAAAGTAAACCTAGACAAATTACTCTTTTCCAAAAACTCTTCTTTTCAAGGCATGCCAAAGCCATTGGATAAGAAGAGTATATTTGATAGTAAGGAACCATTTTAAAGCGACTTTAAGACCAAATTGATCTTTCAAAATTTTCCATGTCTCTGTAACCTTTCTAAGACCTCGTGTCGCCGTCAAAGTACCATAGTCAAAGTCAATCAGCACGCGATCTAGCTGCTTGACCCGCCTTTTAGGCAATTTATAAAACCGACAAAAGATGTCGAACGCGAACCGCACATCATATGAAGAGTTGAGTTTTCCTATTCGAAGAAAAAAATCTCTTTGCATCCAGCACGCGCTCATCGAGGTGATATGGTGGCCAGCCTTCAACGTTTTATCGTCAAAATCATATTTACATATAAATGTTTCAGCCTTAATTTCCCGCTGGATACAGCCACAGTATACCATATCTGGATAGGCATTATCGATCACAGCTTCTGCAAAAATGGAGTAGGTCTCATCGGAGATATAAAAGCTCCCTGGATAGAGAAAAGAGATAAATTGACTAGAAGCTAACGAGACACCTCGATTGAGCATCTCAGGGACGTTGAAAGCAGCGACAATATAAACACGAGTGATCAAACTTCCATATAGAGAAACTATATTAAGAGTTTTATCTGTAGAACTTGCATCAATTACAATCACCTCCAAAGGAGAGTAGTTTTGCCGCTTCACGCTTTCAAGCGATCTCGTCAATTTATGACTGCAGTTGTATGTTGGGATAATTAAAGAGAGAGAGACAGCCTCCGTCTGCGGCTTCGGCGTAAAGTATTCCGCTACCTCATCTGCCCAATTTTTCTTTGCTCTGTGCGTCTTCATATTGCAATGTCTATCATTTTTTCTTATACTGCCCCAACTATGTTAAACTTCCAAGAAATGATTGTAGTTTTAACCGAATATTGGGCCAAGCAGGGTTGCTTAATCCATCAAGGTTACGATCTCGAAGTAGGCGCAGGGACTTTTAATCCCGCCACTTTTCTACGCTGTTTAGGCCCTGAGCCTTATAGCGCTGTTTATGTTGAGCCTTCACGCCGTCCCAAAGATGGCCGCTATGGAGAGAATCCCAATCGCGTCCAGTTTTATCATCAAATGCAAGTGATCATAAAACCCTCTCCTCTCAATCTGCAAGCGCTCTATTTGGATTCTTTGCGCGAGATTGGCCTTGATATCGACAAGCATGATATCCGTTTTGTGCACGATGATTGGGAAAATCCAACAATCGGAGCATGGGGGTTGGGTTGGGAAGTGTGGGCTGACGGTATGGAAGTGACTCAGTTCACCTATTTCCAAGCAGTGGGAGGTCTTCCTGTCCGTCCTGTTAGTGGAGAGCTTACCTATGGTTTAGAGAGATTGGCGATGTATCTGCAGGGAGTGGACTCCCTCTTTGATTTGAAGTGGAACGATGAGATTACCTATGGCGACATCTACAAACGCAACGAGTGGGAGTGGAGTCAATACAATTTTCATGAAGCAAATGAGAAGATGTGGCTTGCTCACTTTGAAGACTTTGAGAGAGAGGCTAAAGCGCTTATTGCAAAGAAATTGCCAATTCCCGCTTACGATTTTGTCATGAAATCATCGCATGCGTTCAATATCATGGATGCGCGAGGGATGTTGAGTGTGTCGGAGCGCGCGCGGTATATTGGTCGGATTCGCAACTTAGCACGTGACCTCGCTACTGTCTATATTCTCTCTCGTGAAGAGCAAAGGTTCCCTCTCCTCAATCGGCAAAAAGTACGACCAGAGCCAGAGAAATTCGTTCATTCTACTCTCTGCGATCCGCAAGAACGAGAAGATTTCCTGTTGGAAATTGGATGCGAAGAGCTCCCTGCAACCTTTGTGCCTATTGGAATGGAGAGTTTGGAACGTGGAGTAGAAAAACTATTGCGTTCTCACTCAATCGCCTTTAATGCGATTGAGATTTATGGAACGCCCCGTCGATTAGCCGTATTAGTGAAGGGGCTACAAGGAGGAACCGAAATGAGTGTGGTGGAGAAGAAAGGGCCGAAAGTGGCAGCCGCTTTCGATGCCACAGGCCATCCGACTCGTGCCTGTGAAGGATTTTTTCGCTCTCTGTCGATGCAACCGACGTCCCTCTCCACCCTTCCCCCTGAAGTAGAAGTACGTGATCCCTATCTCTTTGCGACCTATATCGTCCCTGGGCTCTCCACACGGGCTCTTTTAGCCCAAGAGTTGCCCGATCTGATTTTGAGTCTCGACTTTCCGAAAAAAATGCGATGGAGTGATCTCAATATTGAATTCGCCCGCCCGCTTGTTTGGATCGTAGCGCTCTATGGGAAAGAGGTAGTCCCTTTCCACTGTGGTCCTTATACGTCAAGCAATCACTCTTATGGTCACCGCCAGATTGATCCTAAACCGTTCAAGATAACAAATGCTACAGACTATGTTCCCTTACTGAGAAAGCACAGAGTATTAGTTGATGTGCAAGAGAGAAAGAATGAAATCAAAAAGGGAATCAGAGAGCTCAACAAAACGATTTTGGCAGAAGAGCGGCTCATGCGTGAGGTGGTGCATCTCGTCGAATGGCCTTTCCCTATGTTGGGTAGCTTTGATCCAGCCTATTTGAAGGCACCGAAAGAGGTGCTTATGTCTGAGATGATCGAGCACCAAAAATACTTCCCCGTAGGCGGAAAGGAGTTGGAATCCAACTTTATCGTTGTATCGAATAACACTCCTTCACCCCTCATTGTACATGGACATGAACGCGCCCTCTCACCCCGACTTGCTGATGGAGTCTTCCTCTATGAAGAGGATCTGAAAGTACCGCTGGAAGTATTCAATAAAAGGCTGGAAACAATCATTTTTCAAAAAGAATTGGGGAGTATGGCGACAAAAGTGAGCCGTCTTGTCTCGCTCATCGAACTTTTGCACAAACATCTTCCTCTCTGCCCTATAGAAGAGGCGAAAAGCGCCGCTTTCCTCTGCAAAGCCGATCTTGCCTCTGGATTGGTGGGAGAGTTTCCCGAATTGCAAGGTGTTGTAGGACATCTTTACGCGATCCACCATGGCAAAAAGAGAGCTGTCGCTCTAGCAGTAGAGGAACATTGGATGCCACGTGGCGAACATGCGCCCTTACCCACCTCTCCTTGCGGAATTATGGTCTCTCTGGCCGATAAGATCGATAATCTTTTGGCCTATTTCTCTTTGGGAAAAAGGCCTACTTCCTCAAGTGATCCTTACGCTCTGCGCAGACAAGCTCTGGGAATCTTGAAGATTATTTTGGAGCACAACATCAAGATTGACATCCGTGAACTTGTTTCTCAAAGTTTTGACAATTTTCTGCGTCACCCCGATCTAGACCATGAGCTCCGCAAAGCGATCGACCGTGAAAATGTGTTGAGTGAGATAGATGCCTTCCTTGAGGGGAGGCTCCGCTCCCTATTCGCAGAGATGGGATTTGAGAAGGACGGCATTGAAGCTGTTTTAGACAAGGGTGTGCATGACATTGCTCGCACACATCATATTTTGCAGGCCTTATCGAATGTGCGTTACGATAGCCGTTTTAAATCGCTACTGGAAATTTTTACACGCATTCGAAAAATTGTTGCTGATCACCCCAAAGGGACATGCGAACTGACGAATGAACCCGCCGAGAAAGTGTTGCAGGCCACTCTCACAAAACTCACTCCTCAATTCCATAAGCTCACTCATGAGGGGAAGTATGCCGACGCGCTACTCCTATTGACGGAATTAGAGGAGCCTGTGCAGACGTTTTTTGAGAAAGTGAAAGTTATGGATGATGATCTGAAAATACGCAGCTCTCGACTTGCACAACTCCACTCCATCTTAGAGCTCTTCTATAACTTAATGGACTTTACCAGGCTTCAGACTCACATTGCGTGAAAAACTCCCGGATTTCAAGGAAGTAGTCTATCTGAGGGAAGTAGAGGTAGCTCGTCTTGAAAAAGGTGGTGGCGATGTTTTGCAATGCGGCGGTATATCCAAGAAGGGAAGTAAGCAAAAAGTCGATAGACCCCTCCTAATCGCCAGCAGATCTTTGCGATAGCTTTTCCCTCGCTGTAAATTTTTCCTCCATCCAACAGAATCAGCGTCTCTTGAGGAATAGGCCTAGGCAATTTTTCTAGAGCCGTCTTGCCTCCCAATGGGGCAAAGAGAAATAGTTTTTTTCGATCCCTTTTTAGAATGAAGAGAACAGCGCGGTGGCACAAGGGGCACTCCCCTTCAAAAAAGATAATCTTATTCTCTATACCCATTCTACCTGGATTCGTCGTATCGCATCAAACTCTTTGGCTAGTTCCATTACTTCCCGATCCTCTTTGTTGCCGCTCATCATCTCCCGTTTGATGCTCTCTCTTCTTGCCAACCATTCTCGATCTACCATTTTTTGTACAGTCTCTAAAAAATTTGCCTCAGCTCGTTCAAAGTGCACTCTCTTGCGGGTGATCTCCTCTAGACATTTTTCGGCCTCTTCTTCTCCTGCAAAAGAGAGCAAATCGGGATTCTCTATTTTAAGGTAATTTTTAAAAAGAGAGCGGCAAGCGGGATCGAGAAAGTGCCCCTCTGTGATATAGTGTTGCGCGGTAAGGCGGAAATGCGGGTGTTCTTGGCTCGCAGTGATGAGCAAACGGAGCAGATCTACTTCTAAAATTCGGTTTGTATCTACGGGAGAGAGGGTCTCTTCGACTTTTCGCGCATAGCGCGCCATACCAAACGGGCGACGCATACCTACCATCTCTTCCGGGACGCTCAATAGTTGGGCAAGTCTCCGCAGACTCTCATGCACCATGATAGGATCATCCCAACCTTTAATCTGTTGCGTTAGCTCTTTGACAACCTCGGCCTTCCCAGCTGGAGATTGTAAGTCATGCTCACGCCCTTTGTAGGCTATCTGAAACTTGAGGTAATCTCTGCCCTCTTCCATCCTTTTCAATAAGGGATTTAATCCGTAAGCACGCACAAAAGAGTCGGGATCAGTCCCTGGTGGGAGATTCCCCACAATAACCTCAACCCCCACCTTTTGGAAAAGGTCTCCCGTTTTTGAAGCGGCTGCATATCCCGCCTCATCGGCGTCAAAAAGAAGGTAGACTCGATTGACTCCCAAATTTTTTAGCTCTTGGACATGCCCCTCTCCAAAAGCCGTTCCCAAAGCGGCCACTGTTAAGTCGAGACCCGCCTCAATCAACTGCAACGCATCGATCTGCCCCTCCACCAAAACGGCTTTGCGCTCTTTTGCAATCCTTCGGCGACAATAGTTCAGACCAAATAGCAGACGGGATTTTTTAAACAATACTGTCTCAGATGTATTGATGTATTTTCCTCCAAATGTCTCTTCCCGAATCTTGCGCGCCGAAAACCCAATGACCCCTCCTTGAGGATTGCGAATAGGAAAGGTGACCCTTTCTCGGAAAAAGGGACGCTGTTTATCTTGGGAAAGAAGCCCCGCCTCAAAAAGAACCTCTTTAGGAATCTTCTTCTCCTCCATTGCTTTAAAAAAAAGCGTGCTATTCGCTGGAGCAAAACCGACCTCAAAACGTCTGATAAAGTCTGTAGAGAGCCCACGCTCATGCAAATAGTGAAGTGCCGTCTGCCCTTCTGGGGTATGCAATAAGTAGAAGTGATAGAACTGATTGGCGAAACTCAACCCCTCTTTCAAAACAGAGCTATGCACCCCTTTTTGCTCAGGTTGATCTTTCTCTTCCAAATGGATATGAAACCTCTCAGCCAACATCTCCACAGCTTCGCGAAAAGAGATATTGAGATATTGCGTGAGAAACTGAATCGCATCCCCATGCGCACCACATCCAAAACAGTGGTAATGCGTATCCCCTCGCTTCACCATAAAAGAGGGGCTTTTTTCATCATGAAAAGGGCAAAGTGCTTTGTAAGAAGCCCCCACGCGCTTCAAATCTATCTGCGAGGAGAGAACGTCTATCAAATCAATTTTTTCTTTTAGTTGCTGGAGCGACTCTTTTGTGTACATAGAAAAGAAGAATAGAGAGAATTTACCATGAAAACAAGACTTATTTTTATTTATTGAGTTATAATAGTTATTATATTTATAATTAGTATGTGAAAATACTAAAAACTATATTCTTCACTCTTTTTCTTTCTACCGCCTTAGCAACAGAAAAGAAGTTCATTCCCCTCTCGCCCAACCAAGGGATTGAGCAGTTCAAGAATAGTGAGTTTAAGTCGAGTTACTGGCAGCTTATGCGCTACTATGAAATGCAAAAAAACAACACCTTCTGTGGTGTAGCCTCGGCGGTGATGATCCTCAATTCTCTCGATATTCCGCGTCCTACGGCGCCTCAATTTGGCTATCCTTTTTTCACCCAAGAAGACTTCTTTACCTATGCGGTAGAGCGACTTGTTCCTGAAGAGAATGTAAAAAAGCGCGGCATGACCCTCGATCAGTTAGAGCTCGCTTTGAAGTGTTATGATGTTACGGTGACTAAATATCGCGCCGATTTTGCTGACAGTAATCTTTTCCGTGCACACCTGCGCGAGACTCTCTCGAAACAGGACGAATTTTTGGTGATAAACTTCTACCGCCCCTCTATCGGACAAGAGGGTTTTGGACACTTTTCTCCTGTGGCGGCTTTTGATCAAGAAAGTGATTCTGTCTTAGTTATAGACGTCTTTCGTTATAAATATCCCCCATTTTGGGTCAAGGTAGACGATCTACACGCCAGTATGTTACCTCATGATCGAGAGACGAACCAGACGCGCGGCTACCTGATTATCAGTCGATCTGTCTAGAATATTGTCACTAATCATTGCGTCGAGTAAAATTCCTAAATGACTCCGATGATGGCACAGTGGGACAGTTGTAAAAAGGCGGCAGGCGACATGCTGCTCTTTTTCCGGATGGGCGACTTTTACGAGGCTTTTCATGAAGATGCTTCAATTATTGCAGAGGTTCTAGAGCTGACTCTCACAAAACGGGGAGGCGTCTCGATGTGTGGTGTGCCATGGCACACCGTAGAACCTTACATCGACCGTTTGGTGCAGAAGGGATTTTGCGTCGCTATCGCCGAGCAGGTGGAGGATATAAAAGATGCTAATGGTCTTTTACACAGAGAGATAGTACGACGTGTTACGCCCGGCACTCTTTTCAATGTGGCGGAGAATAAAAATAATTATATTTCGGCCTGTGCTCAAGTCGGTTCTCTTTTTGGTTTAGCAAGCATCGATGTGACCACTGGGGATTTTAGGGTTATTGAGTTCAACAATAAAGTTGAGCTTGTCAATGAAATCGCTCGGATTTCTCCCTCAGAGTTTGTTCTGTCAAAAAAGATGCATCTAGAGATTGGTGTGCGCACCGTGACTCTTGAGGAGTGGCAATTCGATCATGAAAATGCTTCGCGCTATTTGACGCGGCACTTTTGTGTACAACATCTCGATGGATTTGGGCTACGCGGCATGGTCTCTGCTATTAATGCGGCTGGGGCGCTACTCGCCTATCTACATGAAGAGCTTTCGATCTCTATTGCTCATATCCAGAGAATCGTCCCCTATTCTCTCTCGGAAACCTTGCTGCTAGACCGCAATGCGACACGTCATCTTGAATTAACCGAGTCGATCCTCGACAGGAGTCGCAAGAATACCCTTCTAGATTGTATCGACAAAACCTCTACTCCGATGGGTGGGAGATTGATTGTGCATTGGCTCTGCCACCCCTTACTTTCGGTAGCTAAGATTCAAGAGCGCCAAAATGCGGTAGAGGAGTTGTATTACCGAGAAAGAAATGCTCTTCGCAAAGAGTTGCGCTCAATCCGCGATTTGGAGCGACTGATGATGCGGGTCTCTGCGCATTTTGCCACACCACGTGATGTAAAGGCATTGCAGCTCTCGCTCCAGCGCATCGCCCCATTGTCGGAGCTTTTAGCCTCCTTCTCTTCTCCTCTTCTAGTCCAAAATCGGGAGCGATTGGGAGACTATACTCCTCTTTTAGACTACCTTAATAAAGCTTTGGCGGAGGAACCTCCTCTACGTTTGAGTGAAGGAGGTGTGTTTGCTCAAGGAATCAATGCTGAGCTTGATGAGCTGCGTGACATCACAAAGAACGGGAAACGTTGGTTAGCTTGCTACCAAGAGAAAATCAAAGAAGAGACGGGGATTAAAAATCTGAAAGTGCATTTCAACAAGGTTTTTGGTTATTACATCGAAGTGAGTCGAGCGCAAGCCTCATTAATGCCTGAGACATTTGTGCGCCGCCAAACTCTTGTCAACGCAGAGAGATTTATTTCCCCAGCCCTAAAGGAGTATGAAGAAAAGGTGCTCTCTAGCGAAGAGACGATCCAGCAAATTGAAGAGCGGCTTTTCCAAGAACTAAAGCAGCGGCTCATCGAGATGAGTTCTCAGATCTTCGAAAGCGCGCGCGCTATCGCTACGCTCGATGTGATTCTCTCGCTTGCTGAGGCAGCGAAACAAGGCGACTACTATCGACCCGTTGTCGATGAGACAAGAGAGTTAATCATTGAGGGGGGGCGCCACCCTGTCGTCGAATGTGTAATCGGTAAAGAATCCTTTGTTGCCAACGAGACGATGCTCAATAGTGAACAAAAGCTGATGTTGATCACTGGGCCCAACATGGCAGGCAAATCTACCTATATCCGTCAGGTTGCTCTTCTCGTGATTTTAGCGCAGATGGGTAGTTTCATTCCCGCCTCTCACGCCCAGATCGGTATTGTGGACAAAATCTTTACCCGTATCGGCGCAATTGATGATCTCTCACGTGGCCAATCCACTTTCATGTTGGAGATGACTGAGACGGCAAATATTTTACACAATGCCACGAGTCGCTCTTTGGTAATTCTCGATGAGATTGGGCGAGGGACGAGCACCTATGATGGCGTTTCCATTGCTTGGTCTGTGGCGGAATATCTTCTAAAAAATTCTGAAAAGAGTGCAAAAACTCTTTTTGCCACACACTACTTTGAGTTGACTCAGCTAGAGGAGATGCTTCCAGGAGCAGTAAACTATCACGCTGCCGTAGAAGAGTGTCAGGAAAAAATCCTCTTTTTACACAAAATCGTGCGCGGAGGAGCGGATAAAAGTTATGGTATCCACGTAGCTCGCCTCGCCGGTCTTCCTCTTGAAGTGATCAAGCGCGCCCAGCAGGTTTTAAAAAGACTCGAGGCCAAAAGAGCCTCCAAGAAGAGTGAAGTTCATGAACACCAACTCTCCCTCTTTTAACTTAGAGCTTTTCCCCTCCTCTCCGGGCGTCTACATTATGCGAGATAAAAGGGGAAATGTGATCTATGTAGGAAAGGCAAAAAATTTAAAAAGGCGTGTGCAACAATATTTTGTTCCCGGAAGAGATGGGAGACTGATGGTCCCTTTTCTGACAGCCAAAGTAGAAAGAATTGAGACCATTGTTGTCGCCTCTGAAAAAGAGGCTCTCCTTCTTGAAAACAATCTGATCAAAGAGCATCAACCCAAATACAACGCCCTTCTAAAAGATGATAAGACATTTTTTAGTTTGATGATCAATCATAAACACCGTTGGCCAATGTTGAAAGTGGTGCGGTATAAAGGGAAACCTCCAGAAGGGAATCTCTATTTCGGCCCTTATACAGATGGAACGGCCGCCAGAACAACGCTCGATCTACTACGTTCTTTATTCCCACTGCGCCAATGTTCTGATCGCGAGCTTAGCGGGCGCACTCGTCCTTGCATTCTCTATGACCTCAAGCGGTGTATCGCTCCTTGTGTGAATCAGTGCACAAAAGAGGAGTATGATGAGCAAGTAGAGCAGGTGATTCAGTTTCTACGAGGGCATGACTCGGCGATTTTGCAAAGGCTAAAAAAGGAGCGGGAGAAGGCAAGCAACAATTTGGAATACGAAAAGGCAAAGCGACTGCATCACACAATCTGCTCTATCGAAAAAACTCTGGAAAAACAGAGAGTACAAAAGGGGGGACACAAAGATTGTGATGTGCTAGCCCTCTATCGAGAAGCAACAGACGTGATTTTGACACAACTACTTTTCCGCCAAGGGCGGTTGATCGCCTCTTTCCATCACCCCTTTCGCAATAATGCCCAAGAAGATGAAGAGCTTCTCAGCTCTTTTATATTGCAAATATATGATTCCCAAAAGGATTTACCACAGGAAATCATTGTTCCCATAGCCCTACCTCCCATCTTGGAAGTAGTCGTGGGAATCTCTATTCGTGCTCCCTGCAAGGGAAATAAGTATGCTTTAATCGAGATGGCCACTGCCAATGCAACAGCGCAGTTTAAGAGGGAAAAAGAGAGTAAGGCCGACGCCGAACAACTCCTCTTGCAATTAGAGGAGAAATTACACCTTACCAACTACCCTGCTAAGATAGAGTGCTTTGACAATTCTCATCTTGCTGGCAAAGAAGCTGTTGCAGCTATGGTCGTTTTTGAAAAAGGAGTGAACAGCAAGAAGGAGTATAGAAAGTATTCATTAAAGGAGACAAAACCCGGAGATGACTATGGAGCGATACGGGAAGTGCTAGAGCGGCGCTATAGAAAAGAGGAGAATTTACCTGATTTGATTGTGATTGATGGTGGCAAGGGTCATCTGAAAGTAGCCTATCAAGTACTCTCTGCTCTCAATATCAGTACGGTAGATGTGATCGCAGTGGCCAAAGAGGAGGGGCGTCACGACAAAGGGAGTACTTTGGAGAGCATTTTTTTGGTGGGAAAGAAGGATCCCGTTATCTTGCCGACTCATTCCCCTCTCCTTTTTCTTTTGCAACGTATCCGTGATGAGGCGCACCGTTTTGCCATCTCTTTCCATAAGCAACGGCGGAAAAAGAGTCTTCTCCATAGCGAATTAGACGCCCTAGCAGGAATTGGCCCCGTCAAAAGACAACGTCTCCTATCCCATTTTGGCAGTATCAAACGTCTCTTGGACGCCACAACAGAAGAATGGACCTCTGTCAAAGGGATCAATAAAAAAGACATTGCCGTGCTAAGCGAATGGAGAGAGATAAAATTGCGCAGCAAATATGTCGATTAATACCAAGTATAAATTGAGATTGATAACCTGAGTTTTGAGTTGTTCTTCCTCGTAATCAGAGGAGTTTTCTGAGATGATCTGGCAATTTTTTGCGAAGATCATAGCCGAAGGCGCTATTATCGAGCAAAAAAATTGCAAGAGCAGCCAGACTCCTCCCTGAGGATGAGGGAGAACAACCCAAAACTCAGGTTAAGACTCTCTGGTTGCGCGAAAATCGATGCAAGCCGGCGCTCCATTTACTTTGACAGTCAATGTAGTAGAAAAATATAGTCGATCAAACAAAACGTGTTGCGTGCAGTTATTACTGTTTTTGGAAGCTGACATTAAAAAGAAATTCCTTATAAAAACCACACTGTGAAGCCATCGTTTTACTCAACTTCGCTTCGATTTGTTGTAAGGTCTCTTTTTGATTTTCTTTTCTGACATACGGGATATTAGCCAAAATTTCAACTCTTCCCTTCCTTTTAACGATCACATCACAAAACACATCCTGTGCAGGGAATATTTCCGCTAAACTTCTTTTTGCAAGCTCAGACAACACGTTCTCATGGATCGCACACTCTCCCATCCTGATCAAAAGATAGCGTCGTTTATTCAACCCATAAAATGCCGTAAGCAAAAGCAAAGAGAGTAGCAAGAATACCACCCCTATCTCGACAACAACACGCCCAGGCTCAGCTAGGAGCAAGCTCATTTTATGACAAAATAGCGGGTAGTAAGGCGCCGCCACGAAAAAAGTGCCTAATAAAAGAAGAATCCCTCCCAATAGAAGAGAGATCATGGAGATGACAATACTCTCTATTCTCACTTATTCAGCTCTCTTGCGATTTCGCTCCCACTCAATAACGATAGAGAGTATTCCTCCTTCTTCTCTTGCGGCGATATCAGTCCCTTTACGATCACATGAACAGAAGAGACATGTAGTCCTGTGAGCTTCGTGATCTCCTCTACAGCACGAGCCTGAACCTCTTCCATTTTCTCCGGTATCGAGATACCATATTGCACATTAACCTCAATCTTTACCTTCACTAGGTGATTCTTGCTATCCTGCTCTACAAAAATTCCCTTTACACGTTCCCCATCTCTTCCAAATAACGTGTCAATTAAAGTCCCTCCCATCAAGGAAACTCCCTCAACTTTATTCAAGCATTGTAAAATAATTACTTGAATTACTCTAGTCTCGATGTCGTGGCTAAAAACAGTCTTAGGCACTTCGAATTCTTTCGTATCCAATTTTGTAGGACTCTCTTTCATAAGTTTACCTTCATGCAAAATGCGGTTGTATGCTAAAATATAGATCTATTATGGGTATAATGCAACTTTTCAATATCCTCATTTGTTGCTTACTTATCAGTTTTCTGACCTCTCACTTGGCTAAGAAAAGGGGTAAGAATCCGCTTTCTTGGTTTGTTCTCGCTTTTTTTCTGGGCATTTTTGCGTTGATTTTGCTCTACATTCTCCCCTCCTTCCCTCAGAAGATCAAGACCTCTTCTCCTCCTGAAGAGAGGCGTCATAACAGTGATGCATGGATCAAGATGTGGTACTATATGGATTCCTCCCATCAACAGATGGGGCCAATTGAGTTCCCAGATCTAGCAAAAAGCTGGAAAGAGAAGATGCTCTCGAAAAATTCTTTGGTGTGGGGAGAGGGTATGAAGGAGTGGCAAAAGCTCTCAGACCTTCCCGATATCCTCCAGGAATTGGATCACGCTCATTAACCTTTTCCTAATTCTAGACAACAATTTACCCCTTAAATATAACTTTCTTTCTGGTTGATGTGAAATGAAGGCATTATGCAGTCTCACAAGCTTTTTTTAGCCCTTTTGATCTTTTTTGAAGAACGTTCTCTGCCCAAAGAGGAGAGGGGAAAGCGACATTCTCAAAAGAGAGATCATAAGGAGGAGAGAGAGTTGCTCAACGAAGAGTAAAAGAGGCTTCTAAGTAGCCTCATTCCAGGAGAACTTTTTAACCAATTTGGATGAAAGCAATGAGCAGGAAGCTCACTTTTATTTTTCTTGTCGTAATAACCCTGATCACAGTCACTTCTTTTCTCTACAATAAGAAGACACATCAGATTCCTTCCTCCCCCATTATGCTCGTAACCATGCCTAGGTCAGGCACCCTCTATATTTCTAAAACATTAAGCAAGTTTTTCCATGCCCCCATTTTATCCACAGATATGCTTTTTGACGGACGAGGTATTTTGTATGCCACCCTTAAAGAGGCTCCCTTGGCTGAGATTGCACATAAAAGAGTGATCTTCTATTCTCACATGATTCCACGACCTGAAAATAGGGAAGTTTTCGAAGCTCATTTAAAAAAAATCCTAATACAAGTGCGGGATCCACGTGAGACTCTTTGTTCCTATCTTATTCACCTTCAGAATATAAACGCTCCAATTGCTTCTGAAGAAGAAGAGGTTGTTCTGGTACAAAACTTTCAAGAGAGCATAGGATGGCAAATCGAATTTTTCTTCAAAAATACCATACGTTGGTTAGAAGAGTGGGTCGCTTATGCTGATCAATCGCAGGATATTAAAATTAAAATTATGAAGCATAGCGACTTGCGAGATCACCCTATTGAATATTTTCGAGAAATTATTGCTTTCTATGGTGGAGATCCCCGAAAATTTACAGAGAACCATTTACCAGCGCTTGTTTTAGGAAAAGATTGTTACCGAAAAGGAACGTCTGATGAGTGGCGAAAACTCCTATCAAAGGAACAGCAAGAGTACATCACGGCGCAAATACCGGATTATTTATTCGAGAGGTTTGGATGGGAAAGATAAGGAACACAAGCATACTGTTTTTAGCAACACTATGCGTACTCAGTGTGGTGGGATTTTGTATTTATAAACTAAATGTTCAGAGGCGTGTGAAGAACACCGCCCCTGCGCCTATCATGTTAGTCTCTTTGCCAAAATCGGGTACTTTTTTTATTGGAGAGACCCTTTGCCAATATTTTCATACCTCCCCTGTATGGACATCGACAAAACCCTCTTTTCCTGTGGGTAGTTTGATTCATTCTCAATTTTTCCAATTTCTTGCAAAAAGAGCAGTAGCTTACCAACATATTGCTCCTAGCCCCAGTAACCTCTCTCTTGTAGAAGAGAATTTAGACAAAATACTGTTGCATGTACGCGATCCGCGCGAAACCCTTGTCTCTTGGGTACATCATCTTGATTCAATTTACGCTAAGAATACAAAGAGACAATTGCAACAGTCATTCACACAAGTGCCAGAGGAATATTTTTTGTGGAGTTTTAAGGAGAAGATCGATTGGCAAATAGCCCGTTTCTATACCGATTCGATCACATGGCTCGAGGAGTGGATGACCTATATCGACAGTGATCCTAAGCTCCAGGTTCATGTCTCCACGTATGCCCAATTGAAGAAAGATCCTCTCCATCTTTTCCAGAGCATCATTAGCTTTTATGGAGGCAATCCTCACCGATTCTCCGGAAAAAATATGATCGATGTAAAAGCTGGTCAATATAATTTTCGGAAGGGCGATTCTAATGAGTGGAAGCATGTTCTGACCGAAGAGCAAAAAGCGCTTGTGACAGATCTGCTGTCTGATGAATTATTAGAGTTTGTGCAAAAAGGAGTTACACCAAAATCCCTAACACGAATGTAACCAGAAAATAACGTTCGAACCGGCGGTCGAAAGGGTTGTTGTTTTTCTTTATTTTCTTTAGAATGATATTGCTGTGGGTGAGACCTGAAGAGGTAATACCAAGAGCAAAAAATAAAGACACAAAGTCATGGTAGGTAAGATGTCAGATTGAGAAGATTTTTTCGCAGCCCATATTAGTGAATATGAGCGAGAAAGGATCTTGTAAAAATAGCGTCTTAGATGTCGTGAATTTGTATCTTTATTTCTCGCGAATGGTATAAATTCCAATCCCAGTGAATAATTGAGGAGGCCTGATATGCGTAAGTCTTTCCCTTTCTTCTTTTCCTCTCTGGGAGCACTATTTTTGCTTGCGATGTGCTGTTATTTTGCACACGTCTATTGTGTTCGTCACAGAAAATATGCGTCACCAGAGCCCATTTTAATCACCGCGCTCCCCAATTCAGGAGGGTGTTCCGTAGAGCGAACGCTCTCTCATTTTTTTCATGCCCCTATTTTTCAGCTTTCGGAGGATCTTGATAATTTTGCAGATTTTGTGAAAAAGCGGGGATTAGGTCGTTTTTCTTCTCATCCTTCTGATCACCGTCTGGCAATCATGCAAGAGCATTTACGCAAGATGATTGTTCATGTACGAGATCCGAGACAAATCCTTGTGTCATGGGTTCACCATCTCGAAAAATTGAACACGCATCAGCTACATCACGAGATCCTTAAGTCTCCTCACCCGCTTCCAGAAGACTATTTTGCCTGGAATTTCCATCAAAAAATCGATTGGCAAATTGAGCATTTTTTTAAAGACTCTATTGCCTGGTTGGAAGCCTGGCTAGATTTTTCCGATAATCAAAAGGTTGTAGATGTCAAAATCACCTCTTATGATGAGCTCCACAGCGCTCCTCTCTCCTTTTTCAAAGATGTGATTGCGTTTTACGGAAAAAATCCTCAGAAATTTAAAGAAGAACACCTATCCAAGATTGCTCCGGGCATACACTCTCGTTATAGAAGTATTAACCCCCAGGAGTGGAAGAGCATGCTTTCTCCTGAACAGAGGGAATATACTACATCCCTCATTCCGATAACACTGTTGACTCGATTTAACTGGGAGGTCTGACTTGAGTTCTCGACGTAAATTTTTTGCTATTTTGCTTGCTTGTATTATTTGTTTTGGAGGAGCTTTGCTTTTTCTCAAACATAATTATGAAATCCGACACAGAACAAAAAAAGCTCCCTCTCCGATTGTGATCACCACTCTTCCTAAATCTGGGAGCATGTCGATCGTAAAATCACTCTCACGCTTTTTCCATATTCCACAGATGCAGTTCGCTACTTTGGGATTTTTAGATGGAAAAATTGAGGAGATCCCCTTTGCTGAGTTTGTCAAAAAACGAGCGATATCGCAGCAACACCTGCCTCCCCTGCCTGCAAACATGGAGCGACTCGAGCGGAGCGTAAAGAAAATGGTTCTCCATGTACGCGATCCGCGTGAGGCTTTGCTCTCCTGGGTACATCATGTGGACAAGCTAAAAGAGGGCAATGTTACCCATCTTCTTACCAATCTGCCGCTGGACTATTTCTCGTGGAGTTTCTCTGAAAAAATAGATTGGCAGATTGATCTACACTACAAAGAAGAGATCGAATGGCTCCTTGCATGGAAGGCCTATATTGAAGCCCCTCACGCTATCAACATCCTAATAACACGGTATGAAGATCTAAGAGATCATCCACTCGATTTTTTCAAAAATATTGTGTCTTTCTATGGAGTTAATCCTAAGGTGTTTAAGGAAAAATATCTTCCCGAATGCAAACCAGGATTCGCTCATTACAGAAAGGGAGATTCGCAAGAATGGCGCCACACTCTTACAACTGAGCAGCAAGAGCGGGTGAACAACCTTCTTACACCAGCACTGCTACAATTTTACGGCTGGGAGCTCTAAAGGCTCTCAGGTTTGCAATGAACTTCTTTCGAAACTTGCTTTGGTAGCAAAAATTGATGATTTTTGGTACAGATTTCTCATCAATTTTTGAGAGCATATTGAGGGATATGGTCGAAAAATTTGATGAGAAAGATGCCAAAAAGGGCAATTTTAACAACCAAATGGAGTTTCGAAAGAAGTTCAATGAAAGGAGACACGAGGCAACGCAGCTGAGAGCAGAATACAGTCATTTTTTATGAATGTTTTCCCTACAACATCGTTAGTCAGCATGTGGCCGCATCATAGGGAAGTAAAGGACATCCCTGATAGACTTTGCCCCAGTAAAGAGCATCGCTAAGCGATCTAGTCCGATTCCTACACCAGAAGCAGGGGGCATTCCTTGGCAGATTGCCTCAATAAATTCCTCGTCAAGAGGACTTGCCTCTTCATCACCCGCCTCTCTTTTCGCCGCCTGTTCCTCGAGGAGCTCTCGCTGTAATATGGGATCGTTGAGCTCAGAATAGGCATTACAGAGCTCTCTGCCTAAAAAGAAGCTCTCAAAACGCTCTACAATACCCTCATCACGCAAAGCAGGATCTCTATGGGGCTTGCACAGGGGAGTTGTCTCGATCGGATGATCCGTAATATGATGAGGTTGGATCAGCTTACAGACAACAAATTCATCAAAAAGAAGTGCGATTAAACCACCGCGTGGCGCATTCAGAATAAACGCGTGATCTACTTCAGTCTCGTCCATCAATAATCTATGCATATCGGCATCAGAGAGGGAATCGACATCGTGTCCAGCATAAGTCGCGATACTCTCTTTCATCGTCATCCGTTTCCACGGTGCCTTCACGTCGATGGATACCTTTTCTTCATTCAGCTCATAGACAATTTTTGTGGTGCCCAAAAGAGTAAGCGCAATCCTTTCAATCATCTGCTCCACAAACGGCATCATGTCGTTATAGTCCCAGTATGCAGCATAAGCCTCTAACATAGTGAACTCTGGGTTATGGGTCCGATCAATCCCTTCATTACGGAACACCTTAGAGATTTCATAGACACGCTCGACTCCACCAATAAGAATTTTTTTTAGAGGAATCTCAAGGGAGATACGTAAATAGGCATCTCGACCAATTGCATTGATGTGAGACGTGAATGGCTTTGCCTCTGCCCCTCCATAAATATTTTGGAGCACCGGTGTTTCTACTTCTAAGAAAAGATGCTCATGGAGGTGTTCACGGATCACGCGCATCATTTGGCTGCGCATCAGGAAAACTTTATATACATCGTCATGACTGATCAGATCGAGCCATCGCTTGCGATAACGCATCTCTTTGTCTGTCAAACCACTGTGTTTCTCTGGGAGAGGGAGAAGAGTTTTGCATAACAGTGTCAATTTTTTGACAAAGATCGTGATCTCTCCTTTATTGGTTCGGAAGAGATAACCCTCTATCCCGATCAGATCTCCGAGATCAATCTTTTTTTCGATGAATTTCAGAGCAGGCATTTCACTAGTGTCTGCAAGACCCTCTACCTTTGTAAGATCACGGTTGCACATTAGCTGAATTTTATGCATTCCCTCGCGGATATGGCCAAAAGCATTTTTTCCCATCGCTCGAAACAGGATCAAACGACCGGCAATGCGGACAAAGGGAGTCTTCTCAGCAGCAGCCTCTTCTGAATCTCCAATTTTACCATTTTCATACTCCTGCAAAATTTTCTCAGTGGAGCTAGAGGGATTGTAGTGGTGGGGATAGGGATTAACGCCGAGATCGATAATCTCCTGGAGTTTTTGTTTTCGATTGATATATTCCTCATGGAAATGATAATCCGGAACTTGACTCATAATTTTTTCTCCTTGGTAGGACCGCTTCGATTTTGTGTTAACCATATGTAGGGGTAAAGACAGAGGAAGAGCGTGAGAAGCCCCACAACAAATACTGTCAGAAAAAAAATCTTTGTCTGCCTCGTCGATTTCATCGGGCGGCCAGTCTATCCTTTTCTCTTTTTAGAAGCAACTGTCCCGCAAGATTCATAACTGATAACCTGAGTTTTGGGTTGTTCTCCCTCATCCTCAAGGAGTTGTCTGGCTGCTCTTGCATTTTTTTGCTCGATAATAGCGCCTTCGGCTATGATCTTCGCAAAAAATTGCCAGATCATCTCAGACAACTCCTTGAGGATGAGGGAGA
>JBJXGG010000171.1:0-5026 GCA_046153495.1 Chlamydiales bacterium | reverse complement strand
CCGGGCTTTTGGGCGATGAGTTGAAGCAGCAATCGGGGTTGCAGGGAGCGATCTTTTGTCACAAAGGGCGCTTCACTTCGGTTTGGGAGACAAAAGAGGACGCGTTAGCAGCTGTAAAAGAAGTATTTAGAAAAAATGGTATCGAACTACAAGACAATATTTGAGCGAGTCGCAGACGGTGAATTAGAGGCGGAAAAGGTCTATGAAGATCCTGAGATCTTTGTGATTAAGGACAAGTTTCCCAAAGCTCCTGTTCACCTTTTGATCATTACAAAGAAGGTGATTTCTGATCTTCAGACGATGGCTGTGGAAGACCTCCCCCTTTTGGGCAAGATTGTTGTTGTGGCACAGAAAATGGCGCAACAGTTCGGGTTGGCCGAAAAGGGGTATCGCCTGACAGTGAACAATGGCATGAATGCGGGTCAGACGATTTACCATTTACACTTCCATTTGATGGGCGGTGGTCTACTAGGAGAGATGGCATGAATGGATTTCTGGAAAAAGGGAAAACGGCGCTTTGGATAGTGGATGTGCAAGAGAAACTCTTTTCTCATATCGATAGAAAGGATGAGGTGTTGGACAGTATCTGCTTCTTTCTCAAAGCAGCCTTGATCTTGAAACTCCCTCTGGTAGTCACTGAGCAATATCCCAAAAAGCTCGGACCGACAGTCCGTGATATTAAGGAGCTCCTGCCTCCTCGCCAGCCCATTTGGGAAAAGACGTTATTCTCGGGTTACGCAGATAAAGAGATTCGAGCTTCAATTGATGCGATTGAGTGCACACATTGGATATTGATCGGTATAGAGGCGCATATTTGTATACTACAGACAGCAAAGGATCTACTTGCCTCTGGTAAGAGTGTAGTTGTCCTGAATGACGCAGTAAGTTCCCGTTCTCTATATGACTATAGTACGGCGATATCTGAGTTACGCGATGTAGGGACACGTGTGTCAAATGTCGAGACAGTTGTTTATGAACTAGTACGAGATGGAAAATCCCCTGAATATAAGGAACTACTCCCTTTGATAAAACATCATGACTAGTCTGTTTTTGGCCCTGATTCCTCTTTTCGGTTCTATTCAAGACGAAGTACGTATGGTCCAGTCTCACTTACTCGTGGGAGATGAGAAGAGTGCTCTGCAAGAAGCACGTGTCACTTTAAGGAACTATCCCGATTCCCCCTTATCTTATCAATCTCTTTTACAGGCGCTTGCTGCTAATAAACGGGATGGAGAGATGATCAAATTCTGGTACACTTTCGAGAAGAAGTTCCGCGAAGAGGCGCATGCGCAAGATACACTCGAGCAGATGTGTTGGGGTGTATTGCGAAAAGGCAGAGCGTCCGGGCAGATTTCCACGCGACTGATTTCCCTGATCGGTGCCGCTTTGACACAAGATATGTATGCGCTGGAGTTTTTGTTAGAGGGGATGCGGAGCACAAACGTCCATATCCGGAGTGTCGCGGTGAAGCTTGCCTCATTTTTCAAAGATCATGTGCTGATCGAGGAGATTGCACGGCTGCTGGCAGAGGAGAAAAGTGCTGTAGTGCGTGTCGCTGTGATTGAAGCGATTCAAGAATTGAAGGCAACAAAATTTTATACCGATCTTGTCCACATCGTTGGCTCTAGTCAAAGTTCAGCTTTAGAAATCAATGCGGCGATTAAGGCTATCATTTCCATCACAGAATCGATTGAATACGATGAGCTGATTAAACTAGTCCAGAGTAAAAGGGCGCCGCTGCGCCACCTGGCATGTGAATGTATTGCCAAGTTTTTCCTAAAAGAGCATGCCGAATTGCTCGCCATTTTGATGCATGATTCTCACCCAGAGGTGGCAGCAAGTGCGCTACGTGCGATAGGGCTTTTGCATATCACGCAACTGCGGGGTAAAGAGACGGCCTATTATCTACGCCGTTTATGTTCTTCGAGCGATCCTAGTGTGGGAGTCACAGCTGCTTGGGCTCTTTTATTGCAAAAGCAAGAGGAGGGAAAAGAGGCACTCCGTTATTGGCTTTTCCATGAAAACAGTCGCTATGCCGCTTTTGCTGCAGCAAGCGTAGCAGCTTCAGGAGAGCGTGGAATAGATTTAGCTTTAGAGGCTTTGGAAGTGGTGCAAGATCCTTATGTGCGGATGAACTTGGCGCTTGCTTTGGTGGGGCAACGCAAAGAGAGTGAGAAGGCTTGTGAAGTGTTAAACGAGACTCTACAATCTCAAAAAGAGAAATGGATGATAGAGGAGGGAATCTTTTCTCCCATCCAAAAAAGCCAACTCTCCCACAGACCAGAGATACCGAACTACCCCGAAGTAGTCAATCAGACAGTACGCCTTGAGATACTCAACGTATTGGCAATATTAGAGTACCCCCGCTCCGAAGAGGCAATCAAACAGTTTCTCAAGGAACGGAGATGGGGTGTCACGGGATTGGCAGCCGAGACTCTTTTGGGGGAAGGAGATGAGACAGCGATTGAACATGTACGCGCACTGTTAAGTGATCCCGATCAAGAGGTTCGCTTAGAGGCAGCACTCGCTTTGGCGACTTGGGGAAGAGATCACTCCGCTTTACCTACCCTTATAGAGGAATATAGAGATGCCGATCGCCAGTTGCAGATAAAGATCTTGGAGGCTTTGGGCCGGATTGGTAGCAAGGAAGCAATTCCTTTTTTGATTGAAAGGTTGCAAGAGTCTTCATTGAACTTACGCATTATCGCAGCAGCGATTTTATTGCAGACAATTAAGGCTTAATGCCAACAAAAATATCTACCAGAGGAAGACGGGAACGGAACTGAGGTCCATACTGCTCGATATCCGTCTGGTAGGTGCGTTTGAGGTCGGATTGCCAAATTTTTTGCCATGTAGCGATCAAGTTATCTGGGAAAGCTCCTAATACAGGAAAGTGGGCATACGAGGCTGCGGGTACAAAGTGTCCCGCCATTCCTTTGGGTACGTCCTCTAGAGAAGAGACTTGGCACCCTACTAGAAGAGAGTAGGGTTTTGTGTGGTCTCCAGCATAATCAAAATAGATGCCGAAAAAGTCTTCTGATACAGCATTGGGGATCTTAAGAAAGATCTTCTCTCGGTAAAATCGATCCCAAACCCCTGCGATCATCATCCCCCCCGCCTCATCATTTTGTGTGCGGACTGTGATCCCAATGAAATGCATTGATTCTTTTTTGACTACTTCATGTTCCATGTATATACCTCAAAATGGCAATAGGGGTGGAATCCGAGTTTTTCATAAACACATCTACTCTCTTGAGAGGAGGCAGACAGGGAGACTAGTGAGGCTCCAAGCCGTTTTGCTTCGCTGGCCAAAAAGTAGGTCATCGCAGCACCGTAACCCTGCTTGTGGTGATCAAGCCGCGTGAGCACATCAAAAATTCCACACACTTTCTCGGTGAAAAAAAGAGAACCCGTCACAATCGGCTCTCCATCGACATAGCCGACATAGAGAAAGGCTGGCTCGTAGGCGCCAAAGTCTAGGAGACGGTAGAATTCAGGGGCATTGGTATCGTATTCGGCCAAAATGTTACAGAAATCATCAACACCTCTTCTCTCTAAGACTTCCTCTATTTGGAGTGGACAGGGAGAAAAATCGGTATCAAATTCTTCGATCGCCATCCCTACCTCTTCATTCTTTTTTTTGAACCCTTTGTCTGTCAGAATTTTTCCCAAAGTTCTCGGAGTAGAGTTAGGACCTATCCACCAAGCAAAAGGTAGATGCTCCGCTGCATAAATCTTAAGGATCTCATCGACTCTTTTTTCTGCTTCCAGTGCCGTAAAACGGGTATTGCACACGATATTGAACATATCTGTGTTCAAGTGAGAATTAACGCTGGTTACATCTTCACGATGGATTACATCCATTCCCTTGATATACTTCGGAAAATAGACAAATTTTCCATACAAATTGTACTCGATTTGATCTTTGATGGTCATGTGCTGGATTAAACCTGAAAAACTTTTTTTATAAAAGAGAGTTTAAACCCGGGTCTGAACTCAATAGAACTTCTTGCGAAATTGCTTAGCTGAGGCGCAGTGTATTCTACCATGTATTCTGAGCAAACGCGCTTTCTTTATATTTTAAAAAATAAATATAACTTTTATCATAAATATTTTTTTTGCGATAGTGGGCGGTTATGGAGATTTCACTCAAGATCCAAGAGATCCAGCAACGACTTCAGGAGCATGAGATCGATGGTTGGCTGATTTTCGATAACCATGCTTCAAATCGTTTTGCGCACACCCTGTTAGCCATTCCAGAGCACCTTATGCTTACTCGACGCTTTTTTTATTGGATTCCTAAGGAGGGGGGTCCCAAGAAGGTGGTCCACCGGATTGAAGAGGAGCATCTCTCTTTCTTGCCTGGCGAGCAATTTCTCTATTTATCCTGGCGCGATCTGGATGAGGCTCTTGCAAAAATCTTGCTCGGAGCAAAAAGAGTTGCTATGGAATACTCTCCTCACTGTATGAATCCTTATGTCTCCACGGTTGACGGGGGCACAATTGAGCAGATTAGGGATCTAGGTGTTGAGGTGATTAGTTCAGACGATTTGCTTCAACATTTTACAAGTGTACTTGATGAGGAGCAGATAGAGAGTCATTTGCAAGCGGCAGCTGTACTCGAAGATGTGGTGGGGAAGGCATGGGAATTGATCGCGGATAAGGTACGGCATGACAAACGGATCACGGAATATGATGTCCAAAAATTCATTATCAGTGAATTTATGGCGCATAACTGTATTGCGGATTATGGCCCTATTTGTGCTGTGAATGGACATAGTAGTCTACCCCATTATATGGCTCTCAAAAAGAGGTGCCAAGAGATTGTCCGGGGAGATTTTGTGTTGATCGATCTTTGGTGTAAAAAAGATCTTCCCTATGCTATCTATGCGGATATCACACGAGTAGCTGTTGTCGCCTCTGATGCGACTCCTCGACAACATGAGGTTTTTCAAACTGTGAGAAATGCGCAAAAAAAGGGATATGAATTTATCAAAAAGAGATTCGAAAAGGGTGAGCCAGTAAA
>JBJXGG010000168.1:0-10078 GCA_046153495.1 Chlamydiales bacterium | reverse complement strand
CCCAAGATCGGTCCGACAATCATCAACAGAGAGGCAATTCCGGTATCGATACCAAGAGCGCGTGCCCTTTGCTGGGGCGGAAAAGTAGCAATCAAAAGAGCTGCTGTCGCGGGAAACGCAAGAGCTGCCCCTACCCCCTGTATAATACGCGCGAGAAGTAAAACAGGGGCCGTGGAACTTAAGGCACCGATCAAAGCGCCCGCACCAAAAAAGGAAAGACCAATGTTAAAGGCACAGCGGAAACCCAATACCTCACACAATTTGCCACCTATCAACAAAAATGCCGTGAGAGTGAGAAGATAAGCATTGATTACCCACATTACCCCAATAGAGGAAAATCCTAAACTCTTCTCAATAGCAGGCAGTGCAACGGGTAAAATCGTCGTGTCTAAAAGAAAAAGAGAGGTCGCTGTCGTAGTGACGAAAAGAATCCACCACTTATTCCTACTCTTTAACATCATACATCCCAATGTTGTACAATCGGAAAACGCCTACCTACAGTAAAAGCTTTTGCCGTTACCCGTAAACCAGGAGGGGCTTGTCTTCTCTTGTACTCATTAAAATGAATTTTTTGAATCAAATTTTTTACTAGGGGAAGGGGGAGATTTTCCCGACGACTGATCTCTTCGGCAGAGACGAATTCTTCGACATAAAGCTCTAATACTTTGTCTATGATTTCATACTTAGGGAGTGTGTCGCTATCCTTCTGATTTGCTCTTAACTCCGCAGAGGGAGCTTTTCTGATAATGGCCGAGGGGATGATTTCCTCCTCACGATTGATATAATGTGCAAGTGCATAGACTTGAGCTTTGGTGACATCGCTCAACACACCAAGTCCACCACAAAGATCTCCATATAAGGTCGTGTATCCCATAGCCATTTCACTTTTATTACCGGGACTCAAAATCAAATAGCCAAACTTATTGGAAAAGGCCATGAGGAGCATGCCTCTGATACGCGCTTGCAAATTCTCTTCTGTAGTATCACTCTCCCTTCCTTTGAAAAAGGGAGCTAATTCTTCCAGAAAGGTTTCAAATAGCTTTTCAATAGAAATCTGCTCGGTCGCAATCCCTAGATTATCATTCAACGCTTTTGCATCTCTATAGCTCCCTTCCGAAGAGAAGCGAGAAGGCATGGTGAGCGTCAAAACGTGCTTAGCCCCTAAAGCCTCTTTTGCAATACAAGCCACAACGGCTGAGTCTATTCCACCCGAAAGGCCAAGAGCTGCTTTTGCGAATCCCTGTTTGTGAAAATAGTCGCGTACCCCTAGAACCAGAGCGGCAAAAAGATTAGCTGTCTCGCTACTTTGCAGAGGTTTCCCCTCCACCAACTCTTCCACAAATCCACTTCCGGCCAAATAACTGCCGTCCGGCTGTACGATCAAACTATGACCATCGAAAATCAAACTGTCATTCCCCCCTATCTGATTACAGTAGTAGACTGGCACCTGCAAAGTATCCGCAATCTGGCGACAAATCTTCAGGCGTTTGTGCGGCCTACCAGGACAAAAAGGGGAAGAGGAGATATTCACCAAAAGATCGGGCTTTAGCGGTTGAATATCTGCGATCGGATCGACAGAGTAATGCTCTTCACTTCCCCAAATATCTTCGCAAATGGTCACAGCTATTTTTTTTCCACAAATCTCCCAAAGGCGGCTTTTTTCTCCCGGTTCGAAATAACGTCTCTCATAAAAGACATCGTAGTTAGGCAATAGACGCTTATCTTGGAAACCGATAAGCTTGCCCTTTTCAATAATCGCCGCTGAGTTATAGAGGTAACGCCCCTCTTTTCTTGGTACCCCGATGATACACGCTTTTTTCGTACGAGAAACAAGGAATGCCAAGCGGCGCTCTGCCTCCGCAATAAAGGAATCAAAATGTAAAAGATCCTCTGGAGGATAACCACAAAGGGCAAGCTCTGGAAAAATCACTAAATCGGCTTTGTCTAAAAAAAGGAAAACTTTTTCCAGATTGTAGGAGAAATCACCAATGATCGGATTGATTTGCGCTAGCGCTATACTCATCAGCTTCCAAAATCGTCGAGAACAATACTCTCGCGCGGTACGCCGTAATCATCGAGCAACTTTAACACACTGCTATTGTGGAGAGGCGGCCCACAAACATAATAGAGAGACTCCTCTGGCTCCTCCATCTCCTTTAACTGTCCTATCTCAAACGCGCGGAATAAAAAGTTTGTCTTAATAGGGTCCTCTTTGGGCCATCCTCCCTCTATATCTTCGGGCAAAGGCTCAGATAGAACAAGATGGTAGGTAAAGTTAGAAAACTCTTTGTCCAACTTCTCATACTCTTCTTGATAGATGTTCTCTTTTATGCTTCTTGCCCCATACCAAAAGTCGACTTTCCTCTTGGTTTTCTCCGTAAGAAAAAGATGGAGTACGTGACTGCGGCCAAATGAAGAGCCAGCACCGCCAATGAGAAAAACAAGAGGCCTCTCGTCTTCAATCATAAAGGATTCCCCATAAGGACCTGAGAGCGTTACTTTATCTCCCGGCTGGAGACTAAATGTGTAGCTAGAACAAATCCCCCATGGAATCTTTTCTACCATCTCTCCTTTAATAAAAGGAGGTGTAGCAATACGGATATTGAACTTAAGTTTTCTTCCCTCAGCCGGATAGGAAGCCATGGAGTAAGCTCTAATTACCTCTCCGTCACTGAGATGGCTAAAATCGATCCCTCTTCCAAAGAGGCTGAATTTTTCCCAATCTTGATAGAACTGAGGATCCATTGTTCGCTTCCAATCCTCGCTCTTCGTCTTAAAAGGAGGCACATGAAACTGGAGGTAGCCTCCTGAGCGGTAGGGTACTTCTTCTCCTTCCGGAAGCTCGACAACAAGCTCTTTGATGAAAGTCGCCACATTTTCGTTACTGATGACTGTTGCCTTCCACTCTTTTACGCTCAGATAGCGCTCTTCTACGTGCACTTTGAGATCGTGTTTTACTTTGAGCTGACAGGAAAGGCGCCACCCTTCATTGAGCTCTTTTTTATTGAAAGTGCCTTTATCGGTTTCCAGCGGGTCTTCTGCTCCTTCCAGAATCTGCAGACGACATTGTTTACATGTCGCTTTCCCTCCGCAAGGAGAGGGCACAGGAATGCCTTCTCTCGTAAGCGCCGTTAAAAGTGTCTGCCCACCAAGGACAGTTTTAGAGAGTGCACCATCATCGTTAATCCGAATTTGACAAGGAGCGGTACGGACCAATTTCCGCTTTGTAAAAAGAATCAAAAGTGTAAGAAACAGCCCGATCACCAAAAAGGCTATGATCGCGGTGAGTGTAACAGTGACCCCTTCTAAAAATTGCGCAAAATACAGCATCTTTCCTGCATCATACCCTATTTATCTCCTGAGACACAACAACGAATATTCACTCTGTCGTTCTTTCCGTTTTGACTACCATACGAACTATAATGTATTTAAGGTACAATTACCTCATCTGGCTCTTCGAAAGAGAGTATTGGAGGGAGCTCACTCCTGCAATCGGGCTGTGGGTATGTTCGAAATACGGCGATGTAGTGGATTCTTGGATCATAACCAGCGACTACTCTCACTACTACACAACCGTGACATCTAGTCACGGTAGAAAGAAAATCTGAACGAGCCAGTAGCGAGGGATACCGAACAGCAGGAAGAGAACCATCTGCTGATAACACCATCTCCACCATTTTAATCAATGCAATACCAGGAATCTTTTCTACGCGAGTGCGCACAAAAATTGGATCAATCCAGCTAGCCCTCTGAGAACACCGATCCCTATGAACACTATCTGCACTCAAGCAATGTTGACTGCAGAAAAGAGCACCGCACACACAATTCCAAATACGCGTAAACGAATGGCCACAATATTTACAGGCTGGTATGAGAGGGACTCTGCCCAATATAGGCTCCATGATTACTTTTCCGGGGGAGGAGGGAAAATAAATACATGGTTCACTACCGCATAGCCGGAACTCTGTGCGCGGACAACAATGAGGTCCTCCCTTCTAGCTAGGAGTTGTAACTCTGGTCGCGTGAACTTATTCGGTTCAAATCCTTCTTCACAATCCAAAATAGCCTGTGTCAAAATAGCCTGTTTCGATACAGAAGCGACCCTGTCCCCTGCTATGCTCAAGAAAAAAAGATGCGTTCTTGCGTCGATATCTCCTGCTTTTCGTATAAGCAGCCGCCCTACATCCTGGGCGGAAAAAGTAACCCCCTCTCGACAACAAGCTTTCTGATGCATATAGTCTGTCGCTTGGCAACGAGAATTACAATATAATACACCACACGCACATCTCGTGATACTATCTACATCACCACCTTCCACAGATTTAAAACAGTTATGACAACCGTCAACCATACCGACTCTGCTAATCATGATACACTCCTCAAAAATGAAAGAAAAGTCTATCCTTTATAAAAATTTAATACAACTGTTTTTTTAGAGCTTGCTTGTTCGCAAAAAGATCCCTATACTGTTTTCCTCAAAACAAATGGAGTAAACGATGAAAGAGGGTCACCTTAAAATCCATAGCGAAAACATCTTGCCTATCATTAAGAAATGGCTCTACTCAGATAAAGATATCTTCGTGCGAGAACTCGTTTCTAATGCGTGCGACGCTCTGCACAAACTTCAACGATTGATCCAAGAAAACATTTCTCCCACTGTTGAAGATTTCCGCGTTGACATCAAGGTAGATAAAGAGAAAAGGCAGCTCGTTTTCTCTGACACAGGGCTAGGCATGACGGAAGAGGAGGTCGAAAATTACATAACGCAGATTGCCTTTTCGGGAGCAGAGGAGTTTGTCAAAAAATACAAATCGAAAAAAGAGGAGGACCAAATCATCGGTCATTTTGGTCTCGGTTTTTACTCCTCTTACATGGTAGCCAGGGAAGTAGAAATCCAAACTCTCTCGTTTCAAGAAAATGCCTTTCCTGTTTACTGGAAGTGCGATGGTACCTCGACATACATTATAGAAAAAGGAAGTCGCAAAAAACGTGGTACCGATGTGATTTTACACTTAATGGAAGAGGAAGATGAATATTTAGATGATGCAAAATTACGCCAAATTTTGAAGCGCTACTGCTCCTTTCTCCCCTATCCAATCTATATAAACGGCAAACAGATAAACGAGAAAGAGCCTTTATGGATGAAATCTGCCTCTGAGTGCACGGAAAAAGAGTATCTCGAATTTTATCATCATCTTTTCCCTATGGACGAGGACCCTCTTTTTTGGGTACATCTGAATGTCGACTATCCTTTTCATCTGAAAGGTATCCTTTACTTTCCCAAGATAAACAACGAGAATGAGTTGCGCAAGGAGACCATCCAGTTATTTTGCAATCGTGTCTTTGTCTCTGATAACTGTAAAGATCTCTTGCCTGACTATTTAATGATTTTGCGGGGTGCGATCGATAGCCCAGACATCCCGCTCAATGTAAGCCGGAGCTATTTGCAGATGGACCGTACGGTACGGCAGTTGGGTGCTCACATTTCCAAAAAGATCTCTGACCGCTTAGCTGCACTATATCGATCGGAAAAAGAGAAGTTTTTCCAATGCTGGCCTGACATTGAATTGATCATTAAATTTGGAGCTATTCAAGATGAGAAATTTTATGAACGCATAAAAGAGTTCTTGGTCTGGAAAAATAACCACGACGAATGGACAACAATCGAAGAATACCTAGAAAGAGCGGGAAAAGAGATTATCTATTATGCCCCTGAATCAAAATCTCATGAACATTTTCTCGATCTCTATAAAGAGAATGGAATTGAGGTATTGCTTATCGAGACAACACCAATTGACCAAACGATGATCCAATTTTTGGAGCAGAAAATACAGGGAAAGTTTAAACGGATTGACGCCGATCTACACGACACCATTCTCGACCCAAGCAAAGAGAAATCCCTTCTGGATGCTGAGGGGCGCTCGGAAGGAGCAAAGGTGGCTGACTTTTTTCGAAAACAGCTGGAGATCGAAGTCGAGGCAAAAAGCCTCGCCTCCTCCTCTCTTCCCGCTTTTCTCATGATTAAAGAAGAAGAGCGCCGTCTGCGAGATACCCTGGCCTTCCAAAAAAAAGGGAGGGCGAATTTTGTAAAACCTACACTTGTAGTGAATACGAACAATAAGTTGATCAACGCGATCTATGCTTTTGCCAAAAATGATCCAGAGTTGGCAAAAGAGATGGCCCATGAAGCCTATGATCTTGTTCGTCTCTCTCAAAGAGAGATGGAGCCTGAAGCTCTTACAAAATTTATCGCGCGCAGCACCGCAATTTTAGAAAAATTAACGCACCAACTTACGCAAGACAACTAATGGAGAATTACTATGACACAATCACCGGGAGCTGCACAATCTTTGGATACTTTCGGGTATAGAAGTTTTTGGATCACATTACATAACGGAGAGACTTCTTTTCGATTCAATCGTGTGGTTACAGATGTATTGAATCTCGCTAGTTATTTTGAAACCACCAGAACCGCCGCCGGTGTGGCAAGAATGGGAAGTGCCCTAGTGGGAGCTTGTTTTGCTCCCAAAAGCCATCGCGGTCATTTAATTACCCAGTTTGTTAGAGGTGCTCTTGAAACCTGCACTGGTGTGTGGCCGATGAGATGCTTAGCGGTAGGATTAGATGTAGCGGCAACGCTTTATCGATTGAAATAAAAAAAGCTTTCTTTTTTCTCTTCTTAATAGTAGCTTCATAATAATGGAGGGAGGAAAGAGATGAGCATAGATTTTCATATAAGGTGTCAATATGCGATGATAAAAGCGGGGTTTGAAGATCCGTTTTATAGCGTAGCCTACGACCGTGAGAATAAGCACTTTACAGCGCTTCCAACGCACCATGTGCGTAGTTTAGTGGAAAAGGTCCCCACACTCGTAACAGATTTGAATGATATAGAGCTTCAATTGATATTTTTTATCAGAGAGCATCGTTATAAAGAGGGTATCGAAGATATCATTGAAGCTGTGGGTATCTGTTGCGCAAATCTGGAGGAGCAAATACCTCGGAGTCGCATAAAAAAGTGGCTACATCATAAAGACATACAAGAGAAGATGAGAAAGTTGGGAAAACTGCGCGCTATGCAAGTAACATTGTGTCGTATACTATCGGATACCATACCCAAGGTAACGCGGTCGGAATTTCGTGACCACACGATTCCCCATTTTCGATGGAAATAAAAAAAGCCCCCTCTCAAAAAGGGTGGCTTTTTTGCGAAAAGAGGCGAAAGCTACGCTTTCGCTTCAGCCTTCATTTCGATGGTCTCTTCGTCTCCTTCCTCTTTTGCGTGCACCTCTGAAATAGCAGCTTTCAGGAATTCTACTTTTGCTCCATCGATCATCTTTACGACAACCGTCTGCTCCTTCACACGATCGATCACACCTATAATGCCCATAGCCGTAATCTTATCACCCTTCTTCATAGAAGAGCGCTTCTGCTCCATCGCTTTGCGACGCTTACGCTCAGGACGCCATAGGATGAAATAGAAAAATAGGACAGCGATACCCACCATCATCAGGGTCTGGACAAAGGACCCCTTACGCGCTATCTGCTGGACTTCATCGGCCATCAATGGAGATGCCGCAAGAAGTGCTATAGGTAAAAAGAAAATTTTAGATATAAATTGTCTCATGTTTCTCCCCTTTAGATTGTGGAAAGTCCATTATATCACTTTCAGGGATAACATAGCAATATTTTCTACATGAGGGGTCTGGGGGAATTGGTCTACTGGAAATAGTCCCTCCACTATATACCTCTCCTCCAACTGAGCAATGTCCTGTGCCTGAGAGCGAGGGTTACAGGAAACGTAAATGATTTTCTTCGCTCCTTGGAGAAGCAGCTCTTTTACCGTCTTTGCCGACAGCCCCGCTCTTGGGGGGTCGACGATCACGACATCAGGAAAGGGGAGCATTTCAAAAATTTTCTCGACATCCCCTTCTAAAACCTCCATATTGCTGATCTCGTTGAGGGAGATGTTTTCTTGGGCATCCAAGATAGCTTCTTTGTTCAGCTCAACCCCTACGACCCTTTTCACGGCGTGTGCACACCAGATACCTATAGTGCCTGTCCCACAATAGAGGTCGAGGAGGATCTCATCTTTTTGGAAGTTGGCCAATTCGAAGATTTTTTGATAGAGTCTTTCCGCTTGGAGAGTGTTGGGCTGGAAGAACGAGCTGCCCCGTATTTTGAAGCAGAAATCTCCTAGAGTCTCGAAAATATATCCTCTTCCTTGGAGTACTTTTTCTTCAAAACGGGTGGGGACCCCTTTTTGTGTCATCTGGGTACGCAAGATAAGGGAGTGAAAATCGGGCAAGCAAGCCACAAATCCCTCTTCTTGCTCTTGTGTCAACTCCCCTGAAATCGTTAGCATCGCCATCTTTTCCCCACTTTGGATACCATGGCGGAAAGTAAGAGTACGCAAATGACCACGGTTGGCTGGAGGAAAATAGGCCTCTAGATCATCCCCTTCCCACCATTGGTAGACTTTTTGCAGAGCATCGACGAACCAAGTATCGGTTAAATAACACTCTTTGAGAGTGATAACACGCCCTCTCTTTCCCCTCATCATGAGACCTAAGAAACGCTCCCCGCATTTTGCCTGAGAAAACGAGAATTCCATTTTATTACGCCATCGCCACTCTTCTTCACACCCCAAGATAGGTTCCAGACGATATGCGGGAAAAAGAGTACGCAGCTGCTCCTCTTTTTGTTCGAGCTGTAGGTTGTAAGGAAGGTGTTGGAAGCGGCATCCGCCACAACTGCCAAAGTGTTTACACTTCGGCTCTACCATGTCTTCACAAAGCATGGCACATATCTTGCCTCGATTACAGAATAATACCAAGAGCAAAAAATAAAGATACAAAGTCATGGTAGGTAAGATGACAGATTTATATGATCTTCGCAGAAAACTCCTCTGATTACGAGGGAGAACAACCCAAAACTCAGGTTATTAGTGCATATGCGTGAGAAAGGATCTTTTAAAGATGGCGTCTTAGATGCCGTGCATTTGTATCTTTATTTTTTGCGAATGGTATAATATCTAGCAAGATAAGAAAGGGAGGTTATATGAAATAACCTCCCCAAGATAACATTGCAAAACACGGGAAAAAAAATTATTTCTTTTTTCTACTCGGCTTCTTCAATAGCTTAGCTGTAGAACGCTTTCTTCCACCGCTCTTTCTAGCTTTTGTTGCCGGCTTTGCTGCTGTTGTCTTTTTCGGTGCTGGCTTCCGCTTTGCGGAGGCTGCCTTTTTTGCCGCCGGCTTCTTAGCCGCTGGCTTGCGAGTTTTACCTTTCGCCGCACCTGTTCTTTTTACACCAGATCGAGTCTCTTTCACAGACTCCTTGCGATAAACTTTCGCTACCTTCTCTAGCTTAATACTATTTGTGCGAACGCGCTGAGCAGCGGCTTTATTTCCCGCCTCTGCTTTGTCCATATCCTTTTGGATCATATCCAAAAGTTCTCTCATTGTTTTGCATGTATCTTTGATTGCCATACTAAACAAACCTCCTCATCTACAGAGATGTATTTTACCTCTCTATTAGCTGCTGTCAGGATAATTTAGCAATCTTTTTTTAAAAAAAATCGATGTTCGAGAAACAAAGGGATGATTTATACAGGGAGTATGAAATCTTTCCTCTCTCTCTTCACTCTTCTTATCCTCTTCTCCTCCTTTTTTTGGGATGATGAAGAAAAGGAGTTAAAAGCGCTGTATCTGACTGCCGAAGCGGCGATGCGTAACGAAGATCTCTCTTCGGCAAAAGAGGCCTATCTGACGATTCTCAAAAAGATAGATATGAAGGGTGGAAGCCGTAATGGTGTCGACTGGAATACATATGTCGATCTACATATCCAGCTAGCTGAATGCCACACCTCTCTTGAGGAGGTCGAAGAGGGTGTAAAACTTCTCACTAAACTGCTAGCAAAAATGCCTCCCGCTGAATTCACTCCCCGCATCAGATTGTATAGAGCTCGCCTCACGTCCCTAAATAGCCAACCTGAGCAGGCGTATCTAGAAATGCGCTCTGTCATTGAAGCCTCTCCCCAACATGACTGGTCTCGAGATGAGCTCTCTTTTTATCA
>JBJXGG010000131.1:0-3172 GCA_046153495.1 Chlamydiales bacterium | reverse complement strand
CCGGGAATTCCAATTTTTCAAAGCTCTTTTCCACACCTAACTCTCCCTCTCTATTCCTCACTATCCTATCTACAGCGATTCCGCAAGGAATATTTAGGAAGGGGGAGAGATATTTGCAACGATATATTTCATTATGGTCGATAATCCAAAAGACATCAAAGAATTGTCGTTTCGTGGGATCATATTTTTGGTAGAGGAGTGTGCTGTGATCCTCGAGTAAAAGAGAGTGTACAACTTCCCCAGCAGAGGATTTGAAAAAATGATCCTCAAAAGAGCGGAGATGAACAATAGAGATAGGTTGAAAAAACTGAGCATTAAGATAGAGTAGAGCAGTAAAAAATAGCGCAATATGGAGAACAGGCCCCATCAGTTTACGTATGCGCACCCCGCTGACTGCCATCGCTACAATCTCTCCACGACTGTTCAAAGTAGTTACTACATGAACACAAGAGAGAAGAAGCGCTACACCTGCCAATAGTTCTGCTTGTTGGCTCAATTGATCTAAGTAATACAATGCCACATCGATGAAGGTCAGATCTTCTTGTAAAAAAGTCTTCATATGAGCTCCATAATCAATGCACATTACCAAAAAGAAAAGAGAGAAAAAAATAAGAGAGAAGGCTTTGGATGTCTCTCTGTAAATATAGCGAGTCCAGATCATGCAATGCCCCTTTGTATGCGCCAAAGAGTCCAGAGACTACAAAAGACAATCACAATATGGGGTCCCACGGAGAGAATTAGACTGGCCCAAAAAAGGTGATCCAGCTCATGGGCTACAAAAAAAGAGATCAAGGCTAGAGCAGCCAAGCAGACGGCAACCAATACTCCCTTTTTAGAGCGGTTGCGACTGATTTCCATACCCAAACAGATGCCCATTAGAGTGAAGGAGAATGTAGCAAAACTCAAAGCAAAACGGCGTACGATTTCGCTGCGATTTTTTACGAGATCTTTCCGGATTTTTGCCTGCTTGGCAGAGGAGCACTCCTTCTTCAGCTGGGCAGTCAGGGCTGCTTTTCTCGCCCGCAAAAGAGAGAGCTTTAAATGGTCGTTCGCAATCTTCCATCCTTTCGGGCGTAAAAGAGCAGCAAAATCGGCCGCCGATACGTGGATGCGCTCCTGATTTTCAATGATAATATGATCGAAAGGTTCGGCAGACGTTGAGGTAAGAAGAGAGACTTCCCGTCCTTCGAGTTGAGACTCATTGATTTGCAGGTCTTTAATCATATAAAGGAGTAGGCGCCTTTGTCCCCCTGGCTTTGCGGCAATCAATAGGTTTTTTGCCTCTTCTCCATTTTTTATAGGCTCCATCGTCACATAGGACTCTTTTAGTTTCGCAATACGAGCATTTTGGAGTAGGGCTAGAGGATTGATCGAAGTAAATTCATAAAACATTTTCCGCGTCTTTAGATGAGCTGTCGTTGCGATCTCTGAAGAGAGATAAAAGGAGCCAAGAAAGAGGAAGGCTGAGGCCATCAATAAGGGGGCCATAATACGCAAGAGGGAGAATCCCGACGAGCGTAAAGCCGTTAACTCATACGAATGGCTCATTGACTGGAAAAGGATCATGGAAGAGAGTAGGCAAGAAATGGGAATCGCCAAAGGAAGAACATAGGGAATCTGATAAAGGGTAAAAAGAGCGATACGGGACCAGGATGTTCCTAAAATCGCAAAATTGGCTATCGTCTCCAAACGGCTTACCACTAGTACGGTGATGAAAGTTAATACGCTTAAAATCAGAACTTTAAAATATTGTTTCAGTAGATACGTTCCAAAAATCGGCATACTTATTCTCTCGCTTTTGTATAATAGCTGGCAGTATGAAAATAGCACTAGATAAAGTCGAGGGGAAACACCTCCTTGCGCTCTCTGGAGGGCCTGATTCGATTGCCCTCTTTTTCCTTTTATTGGAGAACAAGTTACCATTTGAGGTGGCGCATGTTAACCATAATTGGCGTAAAGAGAGTAGGTTAGAGGCAGAAAAGCTAAAAATTCTCTGTGAAGAGAAAGGGGTTGTTTTTCATTATGCAGAGTTACCTACCCCTACAAGTAAGCGGAATCTTGAGGATAAAGGAAGGAAGTCTAGGTTTGCTTTTTTTAAAGGGTTAGTGGAAAGAAGAGGTCTGCGAGCCGTACTCATGGGGCACCATGGAGATGATGTGGCAGAGACAGTTCTCAAACGTCTCTTTGAGGGGGCCGGGTTGACTAAGCTGCAAGGGATATCGGAACTTTCTGTTATAGAGGGTATTACGGTGTATCGCCCCCTTATCAATCTGAGAAAAAAAGAGATATTAGCCTGGCTAGAGAAGCGACAAATAACCTATTTTTGGGATGCCACAAATGAGGAAGAAGACTTTTTACGGGGTAGAATGCGAAACAAAATCATGCCCTATCTCTCTCAGGTTTTCGGAAAAGAGGTCACCCCTTCCCTCCTCTGTTTGGCGAAAAGAGCGACAGAGCTTGAGGCTTTTTTAGATGGCTGCATCGCGCCCTACCGAAAAACCGAGGAGTTGGATTTGCAAACCCCTCCCTCTTCGCCATTTTTGGCAAAAGCTGTCATTGCGGATTTTTTTGAAAGAAGGCAAATAACTGTATCAAAAGCCGCTGTAGAAACGATTTATCAACACATAGTAAACAAGAGTTGCCATAAGAAAATATGTGTGGGAAGGGGTGTGGTTGTTATCCATAAAGGAAGGCTCACACACAATAAAAGAATTGATGAAGAATCTGTAGTTAATGTATGATGGACCTCTGTCACTTGTGTTTTCTATGAAAAAATTAAGATTTTGAAATTTGTAAATAAATTAGTTTGAATTTATAATTAGAAATTAGTGGAAATTTAAAAGTTAGTTTGAAATGGCGTACGACAAAAAAAATAGGCCGGAAAACAAAAAAAGTTTTCCTACCACATTCTTTCTTCTGTTGCTTGCGGTAATTTTGGTGATTATCACGGTACAGAACTTTATGACGACCAAAAGAGCTAAAGTCGCTTTCAGTCATCAAGTGGAGCATTTAGTAAATCTTAATATGATTGTTCCTGAAGATAGTCGGAAAGTCTCTTTAAATGATAACTTGGTGACATTTAGTGGCAAATTCCGGGAGAGAGAGACAGAAGAGGGGAAGAAGCGGTATAAGTTTCTCGATTTGGTAGCTGCCAATCACAATTTGAAGAGTG
>JBJXGG010000156.1:0-2817 GCA_046153495.1 Chlamydiales bacterium | reverse complement strand
CTGTTGGGGCGGCCAAAATCATCTGTCGTGTCAACTTCTCCGTGATTGTGAGAATGGCGCGGGTGATGGTGCTCTTTCCCGTTCCAGGGCCTCCCGTAATCACAAGAATCTTCTCGCAAAGAGCGCTGGCAACAGCCTCTTTCTGCTTTTCTGCCAAAGCGATGTGGAGGATTTTCTCTACCCAGTCGAGCGCTTTTTTGGTGTCGATACTGCGGAGCTTTGATGCGCAGCTCTGTATTCTTTTGAGTTGATGGGCGATTCCTTTCTCCGTCATGTAGAGTACTTTCGACCAAAGCATGTTTTCTTCGATTACGATCTGCTTTTCTTGCGCCAGATGCTGGATGCGCGCCTCTACATCGACACCGAGGATCTCTTTGGCGCGTGCGAGGAAGTCGGGGAGGGGAAAGCAGGTATGCCCTTCTGAGGCCAGCTCGTTAAAGACATGCTCAATACCGCTATCGAGCCGCATAGAGCTCTCTTTTGGAAAGCCCATCTTGGCGGCGATGGTATCGGCGGTTTTAAAGCCGACACCGCGGATCTCCTGGGCGAGGGTAAAGGGATTTTCCTGGAGTCTAGCGACGGTCTCTTCTCCATAGAGCTTCACTAGTTTGTGGGCAAGAGCGGAGGGCACACCATACTTTTGCAGAAACAACATCACATCTCGTATCATACGGTGCTCTTTCCAACATCCCTTGATGGTCTGTATCCGCTTTTCCCCAATCCCTTTAATATCGAGGAGAGCTTCTGGGTTTTTATCTATCACCTCTAAAGTCTTTTCTCGAAATTTTTTTACGATCCGCTCTGCATAAGTAGGGCCGATGCCACGTACCATCCCTGACTCTAAATATTTTTGAATACCAATAACATCAGCCGGCTCTTCTGCGTAACACTCTTGTACTACAAACTGCATACCGTGACTAGGATTGTGTGCCCAGTCGCCTAAAAGGCGGACGCTCATACCGGGTTGCAGGTCTAAAGTGCCCACAATCGTTGTCAATTCACTTTTGCGTGGCTCTTTTAGGCGCGCAACCATGAATCCATTTTCTTCGTTATGAAAAGTGATCCGTTCAATGTAGCCAAAAATTTGATTCATATGCGGAGTCTCAATAGAGTGGGGAAAGCTTGTCGGTAAATCGCCCTCAATATAAAAAACTGGATTTTTGCGTTCATCTGAACACATCATCGCTCGCGCAATATTTCCCCTCAATAGCTAACTTTCGTTCACAAGATAGCTACTAACCTGAGTTTTGGGTGGTTCTCCCTCAAGATTTGGTTTTCGGCTGCGCGAAAATTCCCGCGATTGATTGTAAGAGACTCTATATTTCTAATATTAGGCCTATTACGATCAATCAATCGCGAGAATTTTCGCGCAGCCGAAAACCAAATCTTGAGGTGGAATGGGTATAAATACTACAATTAGCGGAATGTTAAGGGGCACTCTATACGCACTAATTGCCTGTTTTGTCTGGGGCTTTATTTTTATTATCCCAAACCTACTATTAAACTTTTCTAGTGTAGAGGTCGTATTGGGACGATATATCACCTATGGCATTTTCTCTTGTTGTCTTCTCTTTAGGAAGGGGACAAAAATTCTCCGCCTCTTTCCTCCCAAAGCGTGGCTAGTAGCTCTGATTTTCTCCTGTCTATCAAATCTTTGTTATTATTTTGGCGTGGTGTGGGGGCTGCGCTATGCCTCTGCTCCTTTGACAGTTTTAATCGTCGCTTTAGCCCCGATCGTGATTGCGCTATATGGGAATTGGCATGTGCGTGAGATCTCATATAGACATTTGATTTTTCCTTGCGTTTGGATTACAGCTGGGGTGGTCTTGGTGAATATCACTGAGATGGATTGGAGCTTTAGCCAAAACACCGTGCAAGAGTATATCGTCGGATTGTTTGGGATTTTTGTTGCCCTTATGGGGTGGAGCCTTTATGTCGTCCACAATGCCCGCTTTCTCAAGAAAAACAGCCACCTACCGCGCAATGAGTGGGCCTCTGTGATTGGTTCTATGACGCTCGTTTTATCTCTATTTATTGCCCTATTTTTTCTATTTGTGGTACGGCAAGAGATTGTGATCAGCCGCTTCACACACTTCTCTTCGGAGCTATTAAAATTTATTGCAGGGGTGACCGTTCTCGGTGTTGCCTGTTCTTGGGTAGGGTGCTTTTTTTGGAATAAAGCGAGCACCTACCTTCCCGTATCGATCATGGGACCATATATGATTTTTGAAACGCTTTTTGGTCTTCTTTTTGTCTACGCTTTCGAACTCCATGTTCCCTCATGGATGGAGCTGACAGGGATCGCCGTGCTTCTCAGCGGCATCCTATTTGCGCTGATGATCTTTCGATCAAGAAAATACACACATTCGTAAGATTTTTAAAATTAATTTTTTTAATATGTCTGTATGACAGAGACAAACTCTACTGCAACAATCAAAAAACTAGGCCAGATCGTCGAGCGAGCCTGGCTGGTGAAATAAGACAGGATTAGACGGTAGTGGTCCTCTTCCTGTTGCAGTACGATCGGGGACGACAGGCAGTAATCTGTCAGATGATGCTCCCTGGGGTGCCCTGGCCTCCCCGCCACCGTCGGATGCCTCATCGTGAACGTCGGATGCCTCATCACCGAAATGGTCGGGTGCCGCCGCAGCCCGGGGCGGTTGGGGTGCCGCATCACCACGGACACGGCCGGGTATCACCTGGCGCGGTTGGGGTGCCGCATCATCACCGACATGGTCGTGTGCCTTTTGGCGACACGCACTTTGCCTACGACGCTGATGTATGCAAATGATAATTACGAAAGTGACCGCTCCTAAT
>JBJXGG010000153.1:0-6601 GCA_046153495.1 Chlamydiales bacterium | reverse complement strand
TCATCTCCAATAAATCGACACCATTCTTGATCAAGAATACTCTAAAATCTCCCCCAACTTTTTTGCTCTCTCAGCAATCCTAAAAAAACTAATCGAAAGAAAAATATATGAAGAAATAGAACAGCAGTTTTATGGCTCACTTCCCCTCGAGCATAATTATCCTAACCAAATAGCCTCTCTTTTACGTTCTATCCTCGTAAAAAATAGGATCTATGATCTCGGTGAACGTGAAATTGAAGAGAGAATCTACCACGCCTGCGGATTACCTAAAATATATCGACTGGGAATCTTAAATTCCAATAAAGAGAACGTGTTTCTTTTAAAGTTCAACTATACAAAAGGCGCACCCTTATTTTATCAACAAAACAAAGAAAAACTCAGCTTAATCGACTTAAGCTTTCCCACCACTGTAGAGTGCATCACCTCCACAAACATTTAATACAAAATAAAGACACTCAGATTTAGAAGATCTTTTCGAAGCCCATATTAACCTGAGTTTTGGGTTGTTCTTCCTCGTAATCAGAGGAGTTTTCGCGCAATCAGAGAGTTATCTCAATTTAATCGGCTATAAACACTTGTTTGCAGATGTTCAAGCAACCTTTTTGTAAAATAAATATTAAGATTTAATTAAGATTATGGTTTAATGGAAAGCTAACAGGGAAATGATGCCCTGGCAAAAACAAGGAGGAAAAAATGACTAGTTTTACGCCACAAGTAAGTGTAAATTTCGAGCGTACCACATGTTGCCAACAGGTGACATGTTGTTCGAGGAACGTAAGCAATAATCTTGACATGCACCGTGTTGTCTACAACGAGAGTGATGGAGAGTTGCAAAATGAGCCGCCTCGAAAGACTTCATGTTTAGATGTCCTTATGGCTCTGATCGCATGCTGTTCCCCCTCTCGTAGAGCAGAGCAGCGGGAAGAAAATGAAAAGGCTCTTCAACAGATTAACGTCTATTTAGTGCAACGTTTTAAAGTAACTGCAGAGGATGCGGCAAAAGAGTGCTCTGTTCCTTTAGATACCAAGAAGCGAACAAGAGGGCCTATTACAGTCCGTGAGCTTGCAGAGTTGCAAGCAAGCGCTGAAGCAATCTTTCAACGACGTAGTGGCACTTCAGTCGCTTTAGATGAATCTGTCGGAAGGAGTAGTGCTGCATCATCTGCCAGAAAAACTACTGTCAGAGGGGCTAATACTGAATCCATAAAGAGAAGAGATCAAATCTTAGAACGCTGGAAAGCAACTGCAAGTGACGCAATGGCTCAACATAAATCAGCGCAAGAGCCTAAACTCAAGCTTATTCCAGAGACTTCCCGTGAGGCCTAATTGTGGATAGATTGATTTAGAGTAGCGAGCGCCGCTTCCTTGATTGCTTCACTACAAGTGGGATGAGCATGTGAGGCGTGCGCAAGCTTTTGTAGTGTCATTTTATTTTCCAAAGCAAGCACGCCTGCACCGATCATTTCTGATGCATTGGGACCGATAATATGTATTCCTAAAATGTGCCCACTATCCTTTTTTGCGACAATCTTGACCAAGCCCTCTGTATCTCCGCTGCAGCGCGCTCTGGGATTACTCTTGAACGAAACTTTTCCACATAGAGGTATCAGCTCATGCTTTTTTGCCTCCTCTTCTGTCATACCGACAGCAGCCACTTCAGGCCATGTATACATCACATTGGGTATGCACAAATATTGAATCTTTACCTGCTCATTTGCCATGTAATCTACAACAGCAATTCCCTCTTCTGAGGCTTTATGCGCAAGCATCGGGCCATCTACTACATCCCCAATTGCATAAATATTTGACTGTGTCGTTTGAAAGGTACCATTGATCATGATCTGTCCCTGTGCATTCGTTTGGACGCCCGCCGCAGCTAGCTCTAAGCCCTGAGTGTAAGGACGTCGTCCAATCGCCACTAAAACAACATCTCCTGTGAGAGTTTGCTGGCCAATATCGAGATGCACTTTTCCTCGCTCAACCTTGCCTGCCAAAACTTTTGTGGAGAGGTGAAAATGCATCCCTTGCTTTGTAAAAATCTGCAATGCCACTTTAGAGAGATCGGTATCAAAAGAAGAAATCACACGAGGAAGAAGTTCTATCACCTCTACATGCGCCCCCAATCGTCTATAGACAGAGCCAAGCTCTAATCCAATGACCCCTGCTCCAACGATCAACATCTTTTTGGGAACCTCTTTACAGGCAAGTGCTCCTGTGGAAGAGAGTACCCTTGTTTCGTCAAAAGAGAGAAAGGGAAGAGGGATAGGCTCAGAGCCTGAAGCGATGATTATACGCTCTGCTTGGACACTTTTATCCCCAGCTTGAATAGTATGGGGGTCCATAAAACGAGCCTGACCCTGCATCCAATCGATTTTATTTTTTTTAAAGAGAAAGGCGATACCTTCCGTAAGACTTTGGACAACCTCATTTTTTCTCTGTATCAGTCTAGCGAAATGGATCGAAAGCTTCTCCGCCTCTATTCCATGTTCTTGCCCATGCAGAGCTCTTTCAAAATATTCTGTGCTATGTAAAAGAGCTTTAGAGGGGATACAGCCTACATTCAGACAAGTTCCTCCCAAAGTATTGCTCTTATCAATACAAGCAACTCTCCATCCCTTTTGTGCGGCGCGGATCGCTGCTATATATCCTCCAGGACCCGCACCTATGACAACAAGATCGTACTTCATGAAGACTCCAAAAATAGTAATTGTGAAGGATCTTCTAATACCTTTTTCACATGCATGAGAAAGCTGACAGCCTCTTTTCCATCAACCACTCGATGATCGTAACTGAGAGCTAAATACATCATAGGACGAATTTCAACGCGATCTTTGACCGCAATCGGACGATTTTGGATCGCATGCATTCCTAAAATTCCTACCTGTGGTGGATTGAGAATGGGAGTAGAGAGTAAAGAGCCGTACACTCCCCCATTTGTGATCGTGAAACAACCCCCTTCTAAATCTTCTATTTTTAATCCGCTCTTGCGCGCACGCTTTGCATATTCCGCTATCTCCTGCTCTATCATCGCAAAACTTAAACGATCACAGCCACGCAAGACGGGCACAATAAGCCCTCTCTCTGTTCCCACAGCAATCCCTATGTCGAAATAATTGCGTTGTACAAGTTCTTCTCCATCAAGATAGGCATTAAAATCAGGGAAAAGCTTCAGAGATTCTACTACTGCTTTTACAAAAAACGACATGAATCCGAGTTTGACGCCATGTTTTTCTAGAAAACTCTCTTTGTATTTCGCCCGTAAAAGCATGATTTCACTCATGTCCACCTCATTAAATGTAGTGAGCATCGCGGCGTTATGTAAAGCATCAACTAAGCGCTTTCCTATCACTTGTCGGATCCGACTCATTTTTCTCCGATTCTCCCGCCCCTCTAAATTGGGCTTAGGCGGCATATCAGCTCTCTCTTGCTTTAGCAAGGGCGCTTTTTTCTCCAAAGAAGCAATGAACTCTGGCGCGCTTTCTCGAATACTTTCACTCGTAGACACTGAAGCACTTTTTACTGGAGGAGTGGTTTCTACTTGTTCTTGAGGCTTGTACTCCCCCTTTTTACCACTATCCACAAATCCCACTACATCACCAATACGTACAACAGCCCCCTCTTCTACCTGCCAGCTCACTTCTCCCGCTTCCGGCGCATAAAGAGATTGATTCACTTTCTCCGTCTCTAATTCTAGGATCTCTTCATTTGCTTGGACGTAAGCACCGGAAGGTTTTAAAATAGCTCCCACGTGAGCCTCTGTGATAGATTCACCCATTGCTGGTACTTTAATTTCACTCTTCATAATCCCTCAAAAGTCGTAACCAGGATTTGTTCTAACTCTTTTTTATGGAGTTTCGGAGAGCTCGTTGCAGGGACTGGATTCCACCCTCTGCCCACATAATGGAGCTCTTGCCCTATGATTTTCTGTATCAGTGGAGCGATATATCCAAAGCTCCCCATATTCCTCGGTTCTTCTTGCACCCAGAAATACTCTCTGGATTGATATTTTTGAAAAATCTTTTCGAGCTGTAATATAGGTAGCGGATAGAGTTGTTCTATCCGCACAATTCCTACCTTATCACACCCTATTCTCTCTCTTTCTGCGTTGAGATCATAATAGAGACGACCACAACATAGGATCAACCTCTCTACTTTTTTTTTCGCCTCAGTCTCATCTAGTATCTCTTGAAAACCACCTGAATATAGTTCTGCCAATTGACTGACGCAATATGAGTTACGCAATAACCCTTTAGGTGTCATGACAACAAGTGGAAGCCTCAATGGACGCACAATTTGCCTTCGCAACAAATGAAAGTATTGTGCAGGAGTGGTGGGATAAACAACTTGCCAATTTGCTTGTGCCGAGAGTTGTAAAAACCTTTCCAGACGTGCTGAAGAGTGTTCTGAACCTTGCCCCTCATAGCCGTGTGGCAACAACAAAACTAGCCCTGAATAACGCGTCCACTTGCTGCCAGAGCAAGAGAGATATTGATCGATAATTACCTGAGCACCATTGGCGAAATCGCCAAATTGTGCCTCCCAAAGCACAAGCGCATCTGGATCGGTCATACTATATCCAAATTCAAAACCCATTACACCAAATTCGGAAAGGGGCGAATTGTAGACAAAAAATTCTCCTTGTTCTTCACTCAAATGAGATAAAGGAAAATAGCGCTGCCCCGTTTTTTGGTTGACCCACACCGCGTGACGTTGTGTGAAAGTGCCTCTTTGAGAATCTTGTCCAGAGAGCCGTACTGACCTATTTTCTAAAAGAAGAGAACCAAAAGCTAAATGCTCCGCCAACGCCCAATCGATATCCCCATCAATTCTCTGGGCTCGCTCATCTACCAGTTTTTGCAACTTAGGGTGGATGGGAAACTCTGGCGGAACAACACTCATCTTCTCCACGATGAAGCGAAGCCTCTTTTCCTCCACAACGGTATTCACTCTCTCGAAGAGCGTCGATTCCGATGGTTTGTGATACAATTTCCATCTCTCACTAAAAGCATCGTCCGGAATACGTATCGGTTTTAATTTGAACTTCTTGAGTTCATAATTCATCTCTTTTATATACTCTTCTTCCATCTTAACGACCATATCATGTTCAAGCGCCCCCTCATGAAGCAGCTGGTCGCGATAGATCTCCCGGATGCTTTTTTTGCTCCGAATAATGCTGTATTCCATTGGCTGAGTGAATGAGGGCTCATCTCCTTCGTTGTGCCCAAATTTCCGATACCCATTTAGCTCAATAAATACATCGCAGTGGAACTGAGCTCTGATTGCGACAGCCATCGCTGTCACATAAGCGCACCTTTCTGGATCCTCCGCATTCACATGGAAAACAGGACAACAGAAAGCTTGCGCTATGCTTGTAGAATAGCGAGCTGAGCGATACTCTTTAGGTACGGTGGTGAATCCGATTTGGTTCTGAATGATGATATGAATAGCTCCTCCACAGCTATAGCCAGGCAGCTGCGAAAGCTGCATCGATTCATACACAATCCCTTGGCCCGATATAGAAGAATCTCCATGAATTAAAATAGGTATTGCCTTCTCTTTTTTGTGATCTTTTAACATGATCTGCTTCGCATAACATTTTCCCAAAGCAACAGGATCAACAGACTCTAGATGACTCGGATTCGCTGTCACACTGATATGCACAGAGTGATTGGATCTTGTAGTAATCTGGGAAGAGAAACCTTTGTGATATTTTACATCGCCATCCCCCCCAGACCAATTTTCGTCCAACACATCTTCAAATTCACTGAAAACTGCTGAATAAGACTTCTGCAATACATTTGCCAATACATTGAGTCTTCCACGGTGTGCCATCCCTATCACCACTTCTTCCACACCCATAGTGCTCGCTTGATCAATCAGATGCGTCAAAATAGGAATCAAAGTCTCCGTCCCTTCAATAGAAAAACGTTTTTGGCCCACATAACGCGTATGAATGAACGTTTCAAATAATTCTGCCTTATTGAGCTGATGCAAAATCTCGTGCCGATCTTGCAAAGAGAGCTGCGGAGTAAAACAGCTCTTTTCGATCCGTTCTTGGATCCACTTTTCTAGCGCAGGACTGCATCCCATATACTCTACACTCACCGCTCCACAATAGATCTCTCGCAAAAAAGCCACGATCTTTTCCAAAGACGCCTCTTTTTCTTCGAGTAACCCACGCGTCGAAAATTTTTTTTTCAATTCGCTCTTGCTGAAGCCGAAATTTTCAATTTCAAGATCTTTATATGAGGGCTCTTGTGTAGCAATCGGATTAATTCTTGCCGCTAAATGTCCACAGCGACGATAGGCGTCCACCAAACTGTATATACGCACATCATCAGATGTAACACTCTGAGGCTTTTCGAATTGACCAAATTCCATCCCCTCAAAAAAGTGACGCCAAGAAGCATCCACACTTTCGGGATCTTGAGAATAACGGGCAAATAGAGACTCTATTTCTCGCGCATTAGCGAGTTGCATATATGAAAATGGACGCTGGTCCAAATATCCCTTCCTAATTTAGAGTAGATTCAATTTTAACGAAGCACATTTGATACCAACCTGAGTTTTGGGTTGTTCTCCCTCATCCTCAGGGAGTGTT
>JBJXGG010000144.1:0-7631 GCA_046153495.1 Chlamydiales bacterium | reverse complement strand
GTATCACTCTCGGGACTTTGGCGCAGCCGAAATCCCAAATCTTGAGGTGGAATGGGTCTAACATTAAGCTTTTCGAGATAGTCGTGAATCACTTTTGCTGTAAGATTTTGTGGGAGAATATAAGGCTCTTGTTCTATATCAGCGGGATAGAGAACATAGACAGGAACACCACTACGTCCTAGCTTTTCGAGCTGTTTAGTGATTGTCGCATCACGCTTGGTCCAATCGGCTGTGAGGGTCACCACACCTCTTTCTTGAAACTCTTTCATTACCCCAGACGAGTGGAGTATCACCTTGTTCGTCTGACAAATCAGACACCATTTTGCCGTGAAGTCGATAAAGACCGACTTTCCATCGCTTCGGAGTTGCTGCACCTTTTCGGGAGTATACGCTTGCCAATCATCACTTGCAGCGATTTGCTGTTGCGGCACCGCTTCGAACTTGCGTGCTGCCGATATCGTTCCATAACCAGAAAATCCGATCAAAGCGATAGCAAGCAGAGTCGCAATCCCTCGCGTCATTTTAGATTTCAGCGGCGTCCCCCAACGGCCGAAGATCCAGCCACCGATCGCCATGATTACCAAAGAGATCAGAAGGACAAGGAGAGCCGTATGCCCTGTCTGCGCTGCAAAAACCCAGACCAGCCAGCCCACCGTTGCCATCATGAGGAAGCCCATCACTTGCTTAAAAGTCGTCATCCAATTACCAGGTTTGGGCAAGAAACGGATCAGTTTAGGGAAGGCGGCAAAAATCAGATAAGGAGAGGCCATCCCTAGACCCATCCCTGTGAAAATCATCAAAGATTTGACAGGAGAGAGCGTCATAGCTAGACCCAAAGCAGGTCCCAGAAGAGGCCCTGTACAAGGAGTTGCTACCAATGTAGCCAAAACTCCGCTCATAAAAGAGCTTAAGTAGGGAGAAGAATGTACCTTGGTCTTTGAGCCAAGTGAAATCAGAGAGGTTCCCAATTCAAAAAGACCAAATAGACTCAATCCGAGCAAAAAGAGAATAGCGATCAATACCGCCACAAATGCCGGTTCTTGCAATTGAAAACCCCAACCGACGCTCGAACCAAAAGAGCGGAGTAAGAGAAGTCCCCCAGCAAGGGCCCAAAAAGAGATCAAAACCCCGAGGCCAAAAAGCATTCCATGCTGGAAAATCACACGTCTTCTCTCATTTGCCATCTTGACAAAGCTAAAAATTTTCAGGGCGATCACAGGCATCACACAAGGCATTACATTGAGAATCAAGCCTCCAACAAATGCGAGTCCAATCGCAATCATGAAACTGGAAAAGCCGACTAAGTGTTTCTGCGCTAACTCAAGAATATGTGTATCTACTTGAATCACATATTTTGCAGGGCTTCCCACTTGTGAGACAACCAAAACCCCTTTCATCTCTGACGGGAGTGCAACGCCTCCTTGAGAACGCTTCATATTCAGAGTAATTCCGCCTCGATCGAGTTCCATTTTTTGTGGAGCACCATAATCGATCACATCACCCTGCGCCGGAATGAAGACCATTTCTTTGATTTGGGGAAGATTCTTTTCAAGCTGCAGATTGAGCACGATATTCTCATCTTTCGCGGAGACTGTAAGCCTACCCTCTTTGCGCGTTAACGTCTGAGGTAGCTTAGTGCGCTCTTTGATGAAAAGAGCACCCGTAGTTGGATTGAGTTCTGCTTTCTCTGCAATGGGAATCTGCAAAACGAGTTGTGCGCTGCCCGGTTGACAAGAATCTTTACAAGCAAGCCAGGTGACATCGGCTTGCAAATCGATCTTCTCTCCTGCTTTCAGCTCAGAGGGGGGCGTAATTTTTGTCATGAGAAGGACTGATCCGGTATAACCAAAACCGACCATCTGATCATTCGTGAATTTCTCTGGATAGGGCCATTGAATTGGTCCCGCCTTAAAGCCAGCAGGCAGTTGCCAATCAATTTTGGTCGGCAAGCCTGCATCGCCAGGATTGATCCAGTAAGTGTCCCAGCCAGGAGCCAATTTGAGCTCTACCCCTACCCAGAAAGGTTGCCCTGCAGCGATAGAGCTATTCTCAGAAAGAAGCTGAGCAGACACTGGCTCTGCCGACCGCTCGACCAAAGGCGCCTTTACCTCCTCAGCATGCAAAGGAGCTAAAATCACGCCTGACAGGATAAAAATGAGGGGAAGAATAAGACGAGCCCATGTAAGAATACGTCGCATAATTTCCTTAAATTTAAATATCCATTATACATCTCTGATTATTTATAAGTAAAGATTTAAAAAACCATCTAGACAATGGAACCTCAGTAATGCTATGTTGCCTCACATGACAAATCCCATTATTTCTGCTTACCAGGGCTCAGATCTCTTTGGAAAGCTTATCTTTGTCTCCCTTTTCTTCCTCTCTATTATCACTTGGGTGCTCTTTTTGCAAAAATTTTTTATGGAGAGAGCAGCCAGACTGCAAGGCGTTGAATTTCAAAAAAAATGTTTACAAAATCTCTCTACTCAACCTGAAAACCACCCTTTTGGCGCTCTTTTTGCCGATTTACACAGTGTAATGGCGGAACGTTTGCAAGAGCACTCTTTTTTTCTTCCGGTAGATATGGATTACATCCGTGCGCATTTAGAGAGGAGTACCTCCTTTCAAGTCCGGAGAATGGAGAAGAGAGTGTTTGTTCTATCGACCATCGTGAGTCTTGCACCCTTTTTGGGATTACTAGGAACTGTTTGGGGGATACTTCTCACCTTTGCTGAACTACAAGCAGGCGGTGTGGGGAATGCGAATGCTACAGTAATGGGGGGGTTAGCCATGGCGCTGGGCACTACTGTGCTTGGTTTACTTGTTGCCATTCCTGCTTTGATTGCTTACAATTATTTACGTTCTGCAATTCGGCATTTTGCGCAAGAGATGGAAGATTTTTCCAAACTCCTTCTAGCCTCGGTAGAACTCAAATATGCTAGAAGATGATGCGCAACCCAATCTCACTCCTTTGATTGATGTCGTTTTTGTCATTCTGATCATGTTTATTGTTGTTGCTCCACTTTTGGAGCTTGACCGCATTAATCTGGCAGAAGGCCCTCCTATAGAAGTGGAGAGGATTGCGCAAGTGGAAAAGCAGAGCCGTTTGGTATTACACGTTTTCTCAGACGACACGATTACATTGAACCACCATCCAGTTACGCGTAAACAGCTTGCCACTTTGTTGGAAAAGGCGTACGTTCGTTTTCCTGATGAAATCCCACAGCTCTATCAAGATAAAGAGGCAAAATTTGGCACTTATCAAGAGGTAAAAAATCTGGCAGCAAAAGCGGGCTTTCACCAACTAGACGTGATTCTAAAGCCGGATTAACATGCGTATTTTTTGGTTTGTGACAGTTCTTCACTTTTTTGTTTTGGTGCTCTTTTATGGTTTTCACAAGCAACCGCCCCCTCGGGTGACTCCAAATAAAATCGCTGTTCGCACCGTTTCGGTTCATGAGAAACCCCTGTCCATTATGGAACAACAAGAAGTGAAACCGATTATTGTACATAACGAGATGCAATCAATGAACGTACTTGAGGAAGTAAAATCTATCGAGAAGCTCGAAACAGATCCATCTATTGTGATTCAAGAAAATGTAGCAGAAACTCTTCCAGAAATAGCTATCGTATCAGAAATCGTGAAACCCGTTGTAACACCAAAGCAAAACCCTGCTATCGAGCAAAAAACGAAGCCAGTTGCTACCAAACCAAAACCAGCAGTTGTAAAAAAACCCAGTGCCTCTACAAAGAGAGCACCGAATGCTGACGCTCAGCTGGTTGCTTTAATGCAAGAGAGCCTCCAGCAACTGGAACATGCCCCGAAATCTGTATCCACGCAACCTGTAAAAAAAGTGGGCAAACTCCAATGCGAAGCGATCTCTTTTGCCACCGCTCCCTATGAAGAGGCGCTCGCTGTCTACCTACAAGAGAACATCTGTCTACCAGAAAATGGAGATCTCAGACTCTCTCTCACTCTTAAACGAGATGGCACTATTTCTTCGGTAAAAGTGACAGCTTCTCGTAGCGCCAAGAACCGTACATATGTAGAAAAAGAGGTCACACTGATTCATTTCCCTCCCTTTGATGCACACTTTAAAGGGGAGAGTGCTCACACCTTTTCTTTTCTATTAAAATCCTATTGAACTTCTCTCCTAAATCTGTTATCTCTTCCGATATGTTTCGATTTTTCGTTATCCTCTTTTCCTGTTTCTCTTTGGCGCTACATGCAGACCTCGTGGTACGGGTAAAGTCTGCAGAAAATCTAGCACCTCTTTTTCTTGCCCCTCTGCACCCAGAGGAGAGCGATTTTTCTCCAACATACGTACAACAACTCACACAGATTTTGCAATTCGATCTCAAAAATAATGGGCAGTGTTTTCTTGCTGAAACTACCGCGGAAAGAGAGATGCTTTCGAGTGAGCAAAACCCCTATCAACAGATGAAGTGGCGTAATCTCGGTATAGATTATTTTGTGAAACCCTCTTTGCGGCAGCACAGCTTCTCTCTTTTTGCCTTTAATGTAGCTACTGGGTCTGTCAAGAAAATGCAAGATCTCTCGCTTTGTGGCGATTTGAGTAAGGACAGACAAATCATCCATAAAGCCGCCGATCTCATTTGCGCTACCCTTTTTGGAGAAGAAGGAATCGCCTCCTCTCGCATTCTCTATACATTGCGCACCCGCCCCAGCGAATCTTCTCTGCAGTGGGTGACAGAAGTATGGGAGGCAGATTACGACGGATCCAATGCACACCAACTTACTCACGACGGCTATCTCTGCGTTACCCCAGCCTATATCACAGACCACCAATTTCTTTATGTATCCTATAAGATTGGTCAACCCAAGATCTACTGGGGATCGACAGCGGGAGGAGAGGCAAAACGTCTTTCGTATATCCGCGGCAATCAGCTGATGCCGACACTTTCATCCAAGCAAGACAAGATTGCCTTCATTTGCGACGTGACTGGTAATCCTGACCTATTTGTACAGGACTTCTCTTTAGAGAGTGGGATGATCGGAAAAGCACAACAGATCTTTTCTGCGCCACAGGCGGCGCAAGGCTGTCCTACTTTTAGTCCCGACGGGAAAAAGATCGCTTTTGTATCGAATAAAGATGGTACAGCGCGTGTCTATGTGATGACAATTCCAAGTATAGGGACAAACCTCAAAGATCTCCATCCCCATATAATCTCCCGCAAAAATCACAACAATACATCCCCCTGTTGGTCACCCGACGGAAAAAAAATCGCCTATAGCGCCACGTGTCAAGGGGTGCGCCAGATCTGGATCTACGATTTTGAGAGTGGAGAAGAGAGTCAACTGACTGAAGGAAATGAACATAAAGAGAATCCCACATGGGCCTCTAACAGTCTGCATTTACTATATAATACTGTTATGCAAGATCGATGTGAGCTCTATCTGACAAATATCAATCAGAAAGAGGGAGTGAAGATTTCGTCAGGTCCGGGGGAAAAGCGTTTTCCAGCCTGGCAACCATAGGGAGCGGGAGAATAACTATTTTGGGAAGATGGTGTATAAGCGATGAAATTTTTTTGTGAGTTTATGGGCAGCCAACGCCCTAGAGAGTAGCAAAATTTAATCGGCTATAGAGCTTCTAGAATAATGAATGAGGAGAATCATGAAAAAACAGACCCTATTAATGATAGGTGTAGCCCTTTTAAGTGTAGTTGCATCGTCGTGCAATCGGACCTCCCGAGTGATGTGGGAAGACACGAAGACTTGTGGCCACTACATGGGAAAAGGATTCCGTTCCTTTTTTGGGCAACATATCGACACAAATGACTATGGTTTCTATAAAACCTGGCATCAGGAGGAAGAGTTCACTCCATTGTGTGAGGATGAAGGCTATGTAGCTAACTTCTCGATGCAAGATTACATTCCCGCTTCTAAAGAGGCGCCTGGTGATCCTGGCTCTCCGATCCCAGGTATAGACGGCTTTTTTACTCCGAGCGGTCACTTAGCCGAGCTTTTTGCGAATATTCATTTTGGCTTAGATAACTATACTATCCAAGGCGAAGAGAACATCCGAGTGCTACGACAGATTGCTGATTATTTGGAAAAGCATCCTAATATCTATCTCTTCGTAGAGGGGCATGCCGATGAGCGAGGAGCTGCGGCCTACAACCTCGCATTGGGATCGCGTCGAGCTAACTCTGTGCGCACATTCCTGATCCAAGAGGGAGTGAACCCAGACCAGCTGTTTACTATCTCCTATGGCAAAGAGCGTCCTTTGGTCCGTGGACATGATGAAGCGACATGGCAACAAAACCGTAGATCGCAATTTAAGCTCTATGACAGGTAGAATCCTCACTTTCCTGCTTCTATTCGGTATAGCCCCCCTGTGGGGGGCTCCCCCTCGCGAGAGCATCGCGCTCCAAGAGATCAAGATCACGCTTGAACAATTGACCTCCGGGGTACACAGCCAAAAAGTGGAGAGCGAGCTGATCTTGGAGAGGTTGACTCTGCTTGAAAAGAACATCTCTTCTATAAAAACTCCCAGCAATGCCCCTCTCGAACTGAGAATCGCTCATCTGGAAAAAGCCCAACAGAGCCTGATAAGCGACCTTCAATCCCTCAAAGGAGGTATGGATGCCACCTCCTCTGCGCTCGCTCAATGCCAAAAACAGCTAGGGGAGATTGATAATCAGCTCAATAGTGACCTAAAATCTCTAAAAAAATCTCTAAGCTCGATGCTTGTCCTGTTGAAGGCGGGAGGACAGGAGACAATATATACAGTGAAGCCAGGCGACTCCTTGGGTCAAATCGCCCTTGAGTATAAAACCGATATCAAAACCCTCAAAGAGCTCAATGCTCTTTCTCGCGATACCATCGTAGTAGGGCAGAAGCTCAAAATCCCCTAGGAAACGTTTCTAACCGCTTAAATTGAGATTGCTACTCTCTGATTGCGCGAAAACCCCCGGGGCTGAATGATCCCAAATCGATATATGTTTCTAATCATTGATCGGCTTGCGATCATTATCGCAGGGTGTTGGAGCAACCAGAGAGTATCAATCTCAATTTGATTGACTTCAGATACAAGTATTGATTCGAAACCCATCTTCGACCCAAACTCAGGTAAATACGAGCTGTGCTCTGTGTACTGAGAAAAGACATAAAAAATTATTAAATTTAATAAATTTTATTACTATCTTAATTATCAATTAATTTTAGTTGTATATAATAATAAGCAATAAGTTACACAATATATAATAACAATAATAAACAAAAACTTTTTAGGAGGTACTAATTATGGGTCGTATTACAGACGCTTGGAATGCATACAAAACTGAGTTTGGCCAACACCCTGTCAAGGGGTCTCTCAAAATTGCCGGTGGTTTATTGGCTGCTGGCTTGATCGCCTCTCTGATCTATTTCGGGGTCACAACACACGGTAGCTATGGCGTAGACTTCGCAAACAAAGTCTCCGCTGCGTGGCAAGACTCTTGTACAAATAGAATTCTTATGACAGCTCTACCAGCAGCAGCTGCTGCGGGAGGTATTGGTGCAGGGGTAACAGCCCTATACTACAAGCACAAAATCGCCCACATGCCAAAAGGAGAAGGCAGCAGCCCATAATAATAAACATTTAAAAATCAGCGATTTATATAAC
>JBJXGG010000134.1:0-5817 GCA_046153495.1 Chlamydiales bacterium | reverse complement strand
AATATGGGCTTCGACAAGATCTTCTAAATCTGACATCTTACCTACCATGACTTGGTGTCTTTATTTTTTGCTCTTGGTATTACTGCTTTTTATAGAGAGAAAAAGCTATGTGGGCAAGACGTTTTTTTTTAATACATAATGTAATTGCGCTTTCCCTTAAGGGAAAGCGCAATTACATTATGTATTATACTGGATTTATGAATGTTGTTTCTGCGAATGTTGTTGCAGAAATTTTTTGATAGGAAAGTTTGAAACTGCGAAAAAACGCCTGATTTTTCTTCACAATGTCTGCTTTTGTCTCTTGAGAGATAGGCTCTTTTGCATAACAGATCTCTAGATAATGTTCATATCCTCGACAAAGATCTGTAGTGAAGGGAAAGCCGTAAGAGCCCGCGTTACCTGCAATCTTATGGATGATATTTCTCAGTGCAACCAGAGGCTCTTTACTGGTAGGACTCTTTGCAATATTTTGGATCAAGTTTTCTATATCCTCACACTTATCAAAAATGGAGAGGAGATATTTTTCGATAATCTCGGACGGAAGAAGAGAGGTCATGTCAGCATTATTCTCTTGTGTGACGCCGCTGAGAGTGTTAACCAAAGCTTCCACCTCCTCTTTTAGAGCAGGAGTTTCCAGGATATAATCTATTCCATACTTTTGTTTCAGCTGACGAAAAGCGGCTGCACCCGAACTTTTTGTGACAAAAAGTACGATGACTCCTGGCTTTCCCTTCTGCATTTTTTCTAAGAGAGTGGAGATTAGCCTGTCCTCTATGGCTAGGTAGACATCTGCTTTTGCATACAAGAGTTGCTCGAGTTCTTTTACTCGTCTTAGTGTAAGATCTCCTTTAAGATAGGGAGAAAATGTATTTTCAGGATCGTAACAAACAAATTCGGGCATGGGAAAAAACTCTACAAAAACTTTGAATCCTATATAAATAAGGAAAGCAATTTATGCCAAGTTGAGATGGTGTCGTTCTTGAATGGTCTACTTTTATCGCTCTTTTTTCCCCTCTTTGCTTTCGATACGCAGGCGGGAATTGTACGTATCGACGCCCTGCAGGATGAGAGAAGGGTTGGCCCAAAACAAATGGGCATGCAAGAATTGGTCAAGGAGGCAGAGGGATATGAAAAAGAGGGGCAAAATGGGAGAGCAGCGGAAATTTGGCGTAAATTGATGGGCGAAGATCCTTCAAATTTCTATTATCCCTACAAATTAGGTCGGATATATGCCGCACAAAAGAATTATGTCGATGCAGAAGGATATTACAGGAGAAGCTTGGAGCTGGCACCAGACAATGTCGATACAAAGGTTGTATTAGGGTATGCGTTATTAGCGACAGAGCGAACAGAGGAGGCAGAAAAACTTTTCACAGAGGTAGTGGCAGCTTCACCTGGGTACCAAGATGCTCGGCAAGGGTTGGAAAATATTGCAAAAATTTATGCAGCAAGAGAAGAAGTACTTGTCAACCCTCCTCCCCGTTTTACACCACAAGAAGAGGAACTGATCGCTTTAGCGAAGAGATATCATGAAGAGCTGCGCTATAAACAAGCGACAGCTGTTTGGAAGGCGCTCTATTGTGCCAATCCAGACGAGAGCGTCTTTGCTTTTTCTCTAGGAGAGGCATACTATTGGCAGAGCAAATATCGGCAAGCGGAGGAATATCTGCAGGGCGCGTTAGCGTTAGAGCCAGATATGGAGGAGGCAAAATATCGATTGGCCGGAGTCTACTTAGCGCAAGGGTATCGCTCTGTTGCGCTGGCTTTATATTGCTCTTTATTGAGTGATAGACCCGACAACACAGACTATCTCGAAGCTTACGCGAGAGCTCTGCGAGCGAACAACGAATTCACAAAAGCGCGGGGTTTGTATGAACAACGCATCCGTGGAGGCAAGAACTACTACGACCTCTTTAATCAGTACCATCAAGTCTTATTGTTCACTTCCCCCTCCATAACAGGGCAAATGCTGTATGCCCAGGAGCGCGAAACGGATATTATCTCTCGTCTCCTTGCGGCGCAGAGAAATACTACTTTGGCTATAGGCAAATATGCTTTTCCTCTGACAGATACGGTTCGTATAGAAGCTATGGTCAATGGAGGGACGGTGCGTGAACTCAATCTCGTGGCTGGCTTGAATAACCTTTTTCTGAAAACCCAAGATTATGCTCTCAGCGCGAGCTGGCTTCTTCATCCTCAGTGGACGATAAGAGGAGCAGCTGATGTTCAAATTGGCCGCGATATTGGAGATCCTCTCTATCCTATTGGGCATGAAGTGCGCTTTTTACCGGCCGGCTCTCTGAGTTACAACAGCCCCACACATTTTATATACCTCTCTGCTGTCTTGGATACTCTGGTTATCAAAGATTTTAACACCTCCCCTCTCAAGGGGGATCTGCTCAGGCGCGACACATATCTGTTGCAGGATGACATACTGTTGTTCAATCGCTATTTGAAGATCGGAGGGCAGGGTTTTTTACGCTACTACCACGATTTCGATGACAATAGACAATGGCAAGGAGCCATTTGGGGAGAGGTCGGTTTTCCCAAATACCGTCCTCTCCTTTCTGTACGCTACTATGGTTTTGTGGGAGGATTTAAGACAAACCGTACTGTCTATTATTCGTACAAAAGGCAGTGGCAACATGCCCTCTTTGCGATTTTTTCTAAAAAGACAGCATTAAACATGGAGATAGACATTGCTTTAGAGCAAGCGTGGCAATGGAGTCGCAAACTCAATCAACCAGTGAATACTCTCGTCTTTGTTGACAAACTATTCCGCTCCTACGATAAGGTATATTTTGAGATAAAACATATCTATCGTCCTAAAACACAGTTTAATTTCCGTACGACATCGTATTGGGATTCGACAAAATATACGGCATGGGATGTTTCGGGTACATTAAATCATATATTCTAATGAGAGAAAGAGTAGATTTACAGACGTATAGTCGAAATTGGTTTTTATTGATTTCTGGAGTCTTGGTTTTTTGTGCCGGCCTGACTTGGTTCACGTATATTACTGTTCTCTCGCGACAGCTAGCTTCTTTTCATCAGGTTTTCTGCTCTCCCTCTTTTTGTATTACTTTTTTAGGCCTCTCCCTGTTTTGTTGTGCCTTGAATTTCCGCTGGAGTGCGATAGTTTTTTCTTTCATAGTCATCTTGCTCACTGCAGGTATGATGTATAATGCCCCGAGAGAGATCATAGCAGGAATCACGATGATTCTTGCAGCGATCCTTCCTTTGTTACTGTGTATCAAAAATACAAACCATTTGTTTCTGTGGTTTATCGGTTTTCTCTCTGTTGTGATCACTGGGACAACATTCATTGTACTAGGAAGTTATATAGCAAAAACTCCCCATGTGTTCATATGGAGCAAAAATCAAACAATGGCTTTTCCTACTGCTATATTATTGATGATTTTCGCATTGGGGATCCTTTTGTTTGTCGGCGTACGGCTCAAGCAGATCTATGTTAAAGGGTTCCCGATTTGGAGCGCCATTCTCGTTGGTTTGCTCTCCTTTTGGGGTGTCATTAGTGCATGGCTTCCTTTTGTAGCAAGAGAGAATAGCCTTGTGCTAAATGAATTGACCAAGCGTGTCTCGATTGTTCAGGAGAATTTGACTATGCGGATGAACTTGTATTTTGATGTGCTGTTTCGATTACGTGAAAGGATTGAAGAGCTCTCTTTGACACCTAACTTTTATGCTATTCAAGAGAAGGATGTACAACATCTTCTGAATGCTTTTAGCTCTTTGATGGGGGTGATTGTTGTAAGCGAGGATAAAGTGCTTTTCGAAAAGGTGCGTGGGGATGATAACACTATAGTCTCTAATAATCCTCTCCTAATGGAGATAGTGCGGAGTGAAGAGACAACTCCTCAGACCAACTCATTAGAAATCGATAGTCTGAGTTACTATGTAGAACGGGAGGGCGAGGAAGAGGCTTTCCAGGGAAAATTTGTAAAACTGAATGGCATCCCCTTGATGATTTCCCGTATTCCCCTGTCTATACAAGGAACAAAGGCTACTCTGATCATAGTGAATGATGCGAAAAAAGTATTTGCTAATGTGATATCACAGATAATCCAGCAGACGAGTGCTATAGAGATCGTGTATAATGGCATTACACTCTTTTCACACGGTAATGATAATTGGGATTTTAAAGAGAAATATTTGGTTAGTAAAGAGTGGGATTTTTTTGGCGTTACATTACAGATTATTCTATGGCCTTTAAATAACTCTCTTTTTGAGTTGCAGTCCAATGCAGGCTACTACCTTGTTTTAGGGGGGGCAATTTTCTCCATTCTCTTGGGACTTTGTGTCTACCTTATTCAGCTCTATCGCAAAAAGCAGCGAGAGGCAGAAGAAAATGTCATTGAAAAAACATTTTTCTTCGCAAATATGAGCCATGAATTGCGCACACCCCTTCATGGAATTGTAGGAAGCTGTTCGATATTAGAAATGACAGATTTAGATCAAAACCAGAGAAAATGGGTTGCGATTGTTGAGGACTCTTCGAAAGTTCTTCTCTCACTTATCAATGAGCTTCTTTATCTCTCTAAACTGGAATTAGAAGAAGATAAACAACGAATAATAGCTGTAAACCTACGGCAGGTAGGAACAGATGTAGTTGATCTCTATCAGGAGAAAGCGCAAGAGAAAGGGCTCTTTTTGGTGTTCGCCTATGATGAAAACCTTCCTACCCATTTTCTGCTAGACCCTCTCGGAATTAAGCAAGTAATCGCTAACGTATTGAGAAATGCGATTAAGTATACGCAAAACGGTAGTATTCATTTGGGATTTAAGGGAAAAAAACATACTGAATCGCAATATGAGGTCACACTCACCATAACAGATACGGGGAGTGGGATTTCTGAAAAAGAGCGAGAGATAATGTTCGACAAGTACAAACATATCGATGTACGCAGCGAAAAGGGAGGGTCTCTTGGATTGATCATCACGCGGAAAATAGTTGATCTTATGGGGGGAGACATCCATGTTGGGAGCACACAGGACAGTGGAACTACGCTTCAAATTGTTTTTATAGCAAAAGAGGCGAAACTGGAAAAAATTGATTCCATATGAAAGAGCTATCATGCGCCTTTACAGATGCCAAAGTACTTGTAGCGGAAGATAATGAATTTGCTCTTGAGATTATTAAACATATCCTAGGATTATTTAAGATCGTCCCTGATCTTGCGAAGGATGGTGTAGAGGCAATGGAGTGCGTCAAAAAAAATAAATATGATCTCCTCATTCTTGATATCCATATGCCGAGGAAAAATGGCAACGAGGTAGCAAGAGAAATACGGATGCTGAGTATCGAGCAACCCCTGATTATCGCGCTCACAGCCAGCGCTTTTGCCAGCGAGAGAGAGGAATCTATGGCAGCTGGATTCGATGATTATCTTTATAAGCCTATAGAGATAGAGAAGATTGAGGTGATGTTAAAAAAATATTTACATAGTAAATTGGTAAAGCCTTAGTCTCTTTCTGTTTGAGTTTTAATCATCTATGCGGCAAAATTCCACTCATGTGTTTACGAGCGTTTGGCAATTTTTGTGCTCCCTTTGAGGATAAAGGTCATCATTACAAGCAAAAGGAGACCTGCCGAGTAACGGGGGTCGCTTTAGCGATTTTTTCTCTCTGCTTTCTTGGTGTCGGCTGCTATTTGATTAGTCTAGGGATGAGTCCTAAGATGATGCGTACGGGGATGCAGCTGATTCCTCAGCTGGGCGGTTGGTTTCTGACTACAGTGGCTATTGGCTGTTTGGGTCTATCTCTTTTGGCTGGAGGGGCTTATCTCTACCACGA
>JBJXGG010000118.1:0-8855 GCA_046153495.1 Chlamydiales bacterium | reverse complement strand
TTTCAAAATGGCGGCCTCGATGGCATTCAAGGACGGCATGCGCAAGGCCAATCCCATCCTGCTCGAGCCGATGATGGCGGTGGAGGTGGAGACACCTGAGAATTTTGTGGGCAATGTCATCGGTGATTTTATATTCAATCGCGATCTTGAGCGCAGAGAGAATGAGCATAACGTGGGGAATATCGAGACTACTCGTATCATTACGAATGCTGGAATCGTTGTTTTGAATGTGATTGATTGGTTTGAGTTTTTTGCTGTTTTAGGGACGACAACTGTGACTATCGAGACGCCTTCGTATACGGGAGATTTTGACTCTCTTCTAGAATTTTCTCCGCGCTTTTCTTGGAGTCTTGGGGTCAGTGCCGTGGTATGGAGATATGGCGATTTTTTATGGGGATGGAGAGGACAATATTTCAGAACGCAACCGAAGCCCAATTCCTACTATGATTTGGGTGGAGGCGTCGCGACCTACTTCAATGATGTTAAGACGGCGACATATTATGATTGGACAGTCGCGACTGGGATCTCTTATGAATTTCAGACGAGCGAGAATACGCAGCTCATACCTCATATCTCTTTGACAGCGGCGGGAGCAAAACTCGGTATGAGAGGACTCTCATTCACAAATAACGGAGTTTTCCACAAAATATTAAATATGAAGACTAAGAAGATGTGGGGCTACGGATTAGGAGCGACGTTCGGGCTAGGCCATAGAATCGCGATGACTATAGAGGGTCGTTTTGCAGATGGGTGCGCGATGTTTGTCGGCGGAGAATTCAAACTTTAAATCCGGAAATAAAGATACAAATTCACGGCATCTAATACCATTGATCAGAAATAAAGTTCAAGCGTTGGGTTGGGTAATGCGACAGATTTGAATGATCTTTTCGAAACGCATGTTTTTACACATGAGTGAGAAACGATCATTCAAAGATGATATATTATACGGCCCAACGCTTTAACTTTATTTCTGATAAATGGTATAAGACGCCATCTTTAAAAGATCCTTTCTCGCTCATATTCACTAATAACCTGAGTTTTGGGTTGTTCTCCCTCATCTTCAGGGAGTTTTCTGGCTGCTCTTGCAATTTTTTGCTCGATAATAGCGCCTTCGGCTATGATCTTCGCAAAAAATTGCCAGATCATCTCAGAAAACTCCCCTGATTACGAGGAAGAACAATCCAAAACTCAGGTTAATAGATCTTTTTCACACGTGGGCAAAACTCTTTTTGCTCTTAATTCATCCTTTACCTTATTGTTAACATTGCTTAATACAATAGAAGAGCTATTTTTTTATGAAACGCATTCCTCTTTTGGCTACAATTTTTGCTTGTCTGACCTTTCCTGTGTTGGGAGAGAGGCCAGATTGTGCTCCTTCTCTTTATGAATCACGAGAGCAACGCGAGGTCTTCGACGATTTTGATACCTATTCACTGCTTTTGCAAAAGTGGTTAGCGGGTATGCATGAGGTAGCCCGTTGGAAGTGGACATACAGTCAGAAGAATAGAGATAACGCGAAGGAGGCTTGGGTTTGGGAGCAGCTCTCTCGGTTAGCAGAGCAATTTGGTTCCCCTTATAATTGGGCTAAGGAAGTAATAGGAGAGCAACTTGCGGCTGGGCGCATGGTAGTAGAGCGCGACTTCGCGGTGTGGGAGAAGTATGGACAGGAACCTTTCGAAGACGTTTGGGATCTTTTTGCGGAGATTCAACCCTATTTAACCAACATCACAAATCAGATGTTTGTGCTGATGGCAAAAGTATACGATCATATGCAGACGCATTATATAGACCATACCTATTTTCCAGCTCCATTATCACACCGTGCTTGCGACTATATCCCTGATCCAGTGTGGAGAAGAGCTATCGCGCCATTTCAACATACATACAATAATGAGGAGAATTAATTATGTGGAGAACAACTACTTTGACTGTCTTGAGTTTTTGTGCAAGTCTAATCGCTGCGGTCGATAAACCAGTCTCATATGAAGAGGCTCAGCGTGAGGTGGACGTTTTCTTTTCCAAAAGCAAGGATGAAGCGCTCTTTTTAGCCCCTTTTTTTTCGCGAGAATTGGATGATATAGCGGAGAAGATTGTATTGGACTCGGGCTGCGGAGCGGGGTTATGGGGGCTAAAGATGGCTTCAGATGGTGCCACTGTTTATGGTCTGAGTAATCGGAAGGAAGATGGCATAACGGTTCTCGAAGGAGATTTTTTTGCCCTTTCTTATCAAGATGAGACTTTCGATCGAATCTTGAGTCTCAATATAGGCTCGCACGTGCCCTTGACCATGCGCTTTTTGGGTGAAGAAAAATTTTCGAATCCTAGTTTGGAGGAGTATTGTCGGGAGCTCGCTCGTGTGATGAAGGTGGGCGCAAAAATGCTTCTAGTCACTCCTGCTTCTTACGATGTAGTATTTACAGATGGCTCATGTGATGAAGAGGCTGCATATCGCCATATCCAAAAAGTATTGGAACAGGTAGCAGGGGAACAGAGTCATAGTAACATCATACAGCAGTTAGAGACGCTTGAAGAGGTGAATCGCGCTACCTTTGTCCAGCGAGGAGAAAAGATCGTTCTTGTTACAGATCAAAAGGAGCTCAAATCGGGAGAGCAAATCTGGCGTAAGGAGCCTTCTGGGGTCGAGCTTTGTTACTTCCACAATGAGGAAGAATATCTTGTTGCTCTAAAGCGTGTCGGGCTTTTCTGTAAAGAAATCACTCGCCCCTGCTTTTTTGGAAAGGTTAAGTATAATCTTTTCCAAGCAGATTTGGCAGAGGGAGAGAGGAGCTTGGGAACAGGTTATATAGAACATAATCCGTTCACAATTTATACAGTGGAGAAGCAACTCTCGTAATTTGCTTAATAACCGGAGTTTTGGGTTTTATCACCTTATCTTCAGTAACTTTGCTTGCATCTTTTGTGCTTTTCTGACCTGGAAAGGGCCTTTGGCGATTCTTTTCTTCGGAAAATCCCAAGATCTGCTGTGCTTCCTCTGAATGTGAGAAAGACAACCCAAAACTCAGGTTAAAAGGGGATGTCGTCGTCACTCATTTTTAGAATGCTTGTTAGGTTTAAGAGCATTATATATCAGAGAGATAAGAAAAACGCCTATAAAAGCATCTACGAATCCATAAATAGCACCGATAAAGGCGCCGATGAGTGTAGTGTCATAACCGACATAGGCATCAACCCATAATGTAAGCCAGGCAAAACCAAGCCCTGTCCAACGGGCGATAAAAACAAGACAAAAAAGTGAAGCGCCAAAAACAATTCCTGAGGCTAGAGCTAATTTAAATGAATTCAATTTTGAATACATAAATTTAATTATAATTTGTATAAATTGATTATTCAATCAAAATTACAGCCGAGCCGTTTATATTTCCTTGTTCAAGGTCTGAGAGAGCCTCATTTACATTTTCTAAGGGATACACAGTCGTATCTGTTTTGATCGGAATACGCGGCGCGAGAGTAAGAAACTCTTCACCATCTTTGCGTGTGAGGTTGGCAACAGAGCGAATGATTCTCTCTCCCCACATAAGTTGGTAAGGAAAGGAGGGGATATCAGACATATGGATAGCAGCTGTGACAACGATGCCCCCCTTTTTTACTGCTTGTAATGCAAGGGGAAGCAGTTCTCCTGCAGAGGCAAAGATGATAGCGGCATCTAATGGTTTGGGGGGCATTTCGGTGGAGCTGCCTGCCCAAATGGCGCCCATCTCTTTCGCCGCTTCTTGCCCAGCAATGTCTCCCTTTTTGGTGAAGGCATACACTTCGCCTTTTTTCTCTTTCACGACCTGTATCAAGATATGAGCTGAGGCTCCAAATCCATAGAAGCCAATTTGTTTCGCATGGCCTGTCATTTTTAGAGCTCGAAAGCCAACTAAACCGGCACATAAAAGGGGGGGAGCTTCTTGATCGGAATACGATTTAGGGATAGGAAAGATATAGCGAGTATTCGCTACCGTGTACTCAGCAAAACCACCATCTACTTGATAGCCAGTATAGACTGCGCTATTGCAAAGATTCTCATTACCTGCTTGGCAATAGGCACAACGACCGCAGCTTCCTCCCAACCAGGGAACGCCCACTCGATCACCGGCCTTTACCCCTTGCCTCTCTTTTCCGACCTGTTCCACAATTCCGACAATCTGATGCCCTAATATTAGGGGAAGTTTAGGCTCAGGCAGTTCACCATATATGATATGCAGATCAGTCCGACAAACGCCGCAAGCGGAAACTTTTATCAATACTTGATGAGGGGCTGGGGAGGGCTTGGGTATATCTTGCATCTCAAGAGGTATCCCGACGCCACAAAAAACTTGTGCTCTCATGTTTTTTTATTTATAACACATTTTCATATGAAAGAACAATATGTTCAGCTTCCGCGGGTCGCTCCTTGTTTACTGGCGATTATCGTCGATTATATGGGGTTTGGCCTCATTTATCCTATTGTAACAGCGATGTTTGCTCATACACAAACAACTTTTCCTTCCATCGTTTCTGAGCACAGCCGCCTCTTTTTTCAAGGGTTGGCTTATCTTCTTTATCCAGCAGCTATGTTTTTCGGAGCGGCGTTTTTAGGCGACTTTTCTGATAAACATGGCAGAAAAAAGATATTAGGCGTTGCTCTATTCGGCATTTTTCTCTCCTTCCTGTGTATGGGCTTGGGTATTTTCCTCAAAAGTATCACGATCTTCTTAATAGGGAGAGCTGCGTCGGGTCTGTTTGCCGGAAGCCAACCTTTAGCGCAGGCAGCGGTGGCGGATATCTCTTCGCCGGAGACAAAGAAATGGAATATGAGTCTCATTTCTCTTGCGAATAACGTCGGTTTGATTTTTGGGCCCCTAGTCGCGGGGATCTTGACGGCTAAATGGTTAATGGATTGGGCTGGCTATCTTTTACCATTTATTTTTAGCGCTTTATTTGCACTTTTTGCCTTGCTTTGGCTCTGGAAGGGTTTTAAAGAGACGTATGAGAATCGTCCGGAAAAAATCATTGGGTGGGCGCGTCCTTTTGAGATCTTTTTTGAGGGGATCCGCAACAGTAGTATTAGGCCGCTTACGATCATCCTGTTCTTTTTTCAATTAAGCGTTGCTCTGTTTTATCAAATGCTTTCGATTTATCTTAGTGAAACTTTTCACTATTCGAGTAGCCTTTTAGGATATTTCTATGGATTTATTGGCCTCTTCTTCATCTTCAGCATAGTTGCTCTCTATCCGCTCTTTTTACACCGTTTTTCTATCCAGGCGCTAATCCAAATAGGCTTTTTCTCCATGAGCATCAGCATTTTACTAGCAGGCCTGATTCCGCTTCAGTTCTTTATCTGGGTGTTTTCTGCCTGTTTTGCGATCGCAAACATTTTGATATGGACGGCTTTTCTCTCCTACTATTCCAACGCTATCGATAAGGATCGCCAAGGGTGGGGGATGGGAATATTCACTTCAGTCGTAGCCTTTTCCTTTTTTGTAAGCGGTTGGGCAACCAATATTCTCCCATGGGTCTCTCCGAGAGCGCAGATCATCTGGGCCGGTCTCATCGGCCTTTTGGGCGCCGTTTTATTTATCGTCCATAGATATAAAGTGGAAAACTCAGGTTATTAGTGGTGTACTGCTTGCTTGATATGTATGGGAAATACAAGATCATTTTTCTTGTACCACCCTTCCGGATCACTCTTCAAATCAGCAATCATTAATGGGAGCGTCTCATCTAGATGCTTTTTTGGACTCCATCCCAATATCCGCTTTGCTTTAGAAATATCTAGATCAAAATGGTCGTCAGCTAAATCGATCATCCAAGGTTGAATAAAGTCATTATGCGTAAAAGGAATATGGCTCTCAAACCAAGCACCGAATTTAGCGAGCGGCTTGGGCAGGGAGTATGTCTTTATCTCTTTGTTATGCAACAGTTGACTGATACGGCTTTGCAGGTAGTTATAGCTAAGGGTTTTCCCTTCTCCAATTAGCAGAGCAAGTTCTTTGGGGAGCTCTTTTTTTTTCTCGACACAAAGAATAATCGCGTCGACTAAATCATCCATATGCATGAAATCTGATCCGTGGGAGAGGTCCCCGGCAAAGAGATGTGCGTTCAATTGGTCTTCATAGATTCGTTGGATCTGATTGGAGATAGGAATAGAGTGGCACCCATCATCATAGACGCCAGAAATGCGGAGCACTACCGTAGGGATATTCCCACGTTCATTATGGATCACCTCTTCCGTGAGTACCTTTGACTGCGGATAGGCCCACTTCGGTTTTAGGGGAGTCTCTTCTGTGATCTTCTCGCCCGGCTTACAAGTTTGATGCACTAACATCGTGCTAGAGAAGAGAAATTGCCCTACTTCAAAATTTTGGAGCCCTTTTAGTAGACGTCGAGTTCCCTCTACAGTAATCTTGTTATACAGTTTCATGTTCGTATTCTTAAAACTATAATAGGCCGCGAGGTGGATGACAGCGTCTATCTTATTACCATAGAAGTGTCTAATGTGATTGAGCGCTTGCGCTACACTCTCTTCTGAAGAGATATCGCAAGGCACGAGTTCCTCATTTGCCGAAGCATAAAGAGCTTTCATCAATTCGAACCCAACGATGCGATATTTATCGCCAAGTCGTTTAATCACAGCTGCGCCTACACGACCAGCAGAACCTGTAACTAAAATGACACCTTTGTTTGACATAATTGACCTCATTTTACAATTAATTCTAATTATTATTTGAATAATTTGAAAGAAAGAATCCAGTTTCAAGATGTACATCTCCCGTACGCACTTAAAAAGTCATGGCGGAGCAGCTGGCGGCTTGGTAGCGCTGACGGAAACCCCTCTCCGCTGTTTGCAATTAAAAAGTTTATTTTGCATAATTAATATTAATTAACTTGTTTGGATGTTCCATGAGATATGCATTATTTTTAACGATTTTCTTTTTAACTAGTTGGATATTTGCTGATGAAGTGGAATTGGTGAAAAACGGTCCGACTCATGAATCATTTCTTTCAAAAGAGCAGGGTAATATTGTTTTGCAGGCGATTCCTATGAAGCCGCCAGAGCCGATCCGGGAGCGCATTCCTGAAAGAATTAACCATCAGACGCAATGGATTGAGGGGTATTGGGCTTGGTCAGTTGATAGGAATGATTATATATGGGTGAGTGGAACGTGGCGTGTTTCTCCTCCTGGACATCAATGGATTGCGGGAAAGTGGAAACAGATGGAAGAGGGGTATGTATGGTTCTCAGGGTTTTGGAGTAGAGTGGAGGAGGCTGATCTTGAATATATCAATCGCCCTCCCCCTGATCTTGTGGATGAGAGGCTCGCTATCTCCCCTTCAGATGACTATTTTTGGATCAACGGTCATTGGGAGTATGATGAAGCGGAAGGGGGATATGTCTGGTTTGAAGGACGATGGCAGGAGTTTGATCCTCATTGGCAGTATGTTCCAGCGCACTACGTATGGCGTGAGCAGGGATATATTTTTATTCCTGGGTTTTGGGATCTGTCTTTAGTAGAGCGGGGAAGCGCCTATGCTTGTGTTTATGTGCCTATTGAACAAAGAACTACTTTCATACATACCCCAGAAGTGATCCTCGATTCTTCCGATATAATTGGTGTGAATTATTCTGCTTGGCCCGACTATATCTTCTTTTATCATCATTGGGTTCATTTCCATCCCGACTTTTTGTTTCCTTTGGGAGCCGTACCGATTTGGTGGGAATGGAATTCTTGGTGGGGGTTCAATGAAGTGGATACGTGGTGGCTGTGGTGGTGGTGGTCTCACCCAGGATTTCCTCATCCACTCTTTATTAATGAATTATTAGCTACAATGATCAATGTCCCCGATCAAGGGCTAGTAGAGATGATGCTCAATGTTGCCCCTCCTGTTTTTATTACAAATGTAGGGGTTGTCGGGACCAATACTTTGATAGAGGCAATTGAAGATATCACAGGACGCCATTTCCCTATCATGCCCTCGGGTACTGCGCAAATATTCGAGATTCAACAAGAGGCGATGCCTCGGATGAAGCCTTCTGTTGTGATCTACCCCAGTGGGACGCAGAGTTTAAAGACTCATCCTCAAAAACCCTTTATCGGTCCTCTTCGAACAGACTTTTCTTATCCTCCGCGCAATTCCAAAATTCCTCTCTATCCCCCTACAGACAAGCCTCAACGCCCAGATATTAAAGTGATTAAGCCTAATAAGAAGCCACCGACGTATAGGCTGCCACCAACCCGTTATCACCCGGAGTCCAAAGTGGAGCTGCAGCCACAGACGCGGCAATATTATCCTCGTAATAATACACGTCCAGTCTCTCCGCCTCCCTCAGTGCAGCAACGCGCTTCTAAGCGTCATCCGCAAAGCCCCAACTATTGGCCTTTGAACCCGAACAAGCCACAAACTCGTCCTTACTATCCGGAAGAGCCACAATAAGCTTTCGTACCTCATCCCGTGGGTCGCCAAATGAGTTGTTTTACACATCTTTTTTACTCTTGTTTGTCAACTCACGCTGCATGTCGCAAGAAGTCTGTAGATCATCGATGCAGGTTTATAGTAATTGACTGATAGTGGCTTGGTCACGTAAAATGGTGGGCATGAAGCGATTTTTGCTCCTATTTTTATTGACTTCGCCTCTTTTTGCAGGGGGTCGCATGATGCTGATCTGGGATATGCTTTTACCACCTGTCATTGTGGAGGAGGTGCCCGTGATTATCGAAGAGGTACCTGTAGTCGTATATCACCATCACTATTACGAGAGACCTTATTGCGTGAGCCCCCAGCCGCCACAGAGCCCTCCGGTGCGTCGCCCTCATGGGCATCGAGTTTCCACACGCTCCAGATAATATAGCCGATTAAATTGAGATTGATAC
>JBJXGG010000111.1:0-10736 GCA_046153495.1 Chlamydiales bacterium | reverse complement strand
CCGTGAAATTAAATCAAAGAAAGTATATTAGTCAAGGCAATCCCTCTCCTCTAGGAGCTACAGTTGATAAAGAGGGCGTGAATTTTGCTGTCTACTCTCCTGGCAAGGTGATTCCTGAACTCTATATTTTTGAGGGGTCAAAGCGCGAAGAGATCGTGACAATGCATAAGACGGGCAATATCGCTCATATCGCTTATTACGGGCTTACCCCTCCTTTCACATATAGGTACAAGATAGGCGCATGTTCTCTACTTGACCCTTACGCTCGCGAGATCGATCATAAGCGGAGGCTATCGATTGTTTCGAAACCAACCCCTTTTGATTGGAAAGAGACCCGCCATCCGCTGATTCCCTATAAAGACTTGATCATTTATGAAATGCATGTACGTGGCTTTACGATTGACCCTACCTCTAAAGCCAAACATCCCGGTACTTTTTTAGGTATTATCGAAAAAATTCCTTACTTAAAAAGTTTAGGTGTAAATGCGTTGGAGCTGATGCCAATTTTCTCTTTTCCTGAAGATGAGTCTCTATTTACCAATCCTGTAACAGGAACTAGGCTCGGAAACTATTGGGGTTATTCGACAATTGGCTTTTTCTCCCTCATGCATCTATACGGTACTGTTAAGGAGTTTAAAAAGCTAGTGCGTGCTTTGCATGCGGAAGGCATGGAAATCATCTTAGATGTGGTTTATAATCATACTGCGGAGCACGGCGCAAAAGGACCTACGTACTCCTTTAAAGGCTTCTCTTCCTCCACTTATTACATTAAAGGAAAGGAGGGTGATTATGCTAACTACACGGGCTGCGGCAACACGCTAAACTGCAACCACCCTGTGGTCATAGATTTGATCAGAGAGAGCCTTTCCTATTGGGTAACGGAGATGCAAGTCGATGGATTTCGGTTTGATTTAGCATCCACTCTCACAAGAGACGAGAAAGGAGACCCTCTGGATCACCCACCTCTTTTTACTGCATTAGCTAAAGAGCCCTCTTTAAAAAACACCAAGTTTATTGCAGAGCCGTGGGATCCAGGAGGGTTGTTCCATGTTGGCAATTTTCCAGGAGGAAAGAGGTGGGCTGAATGGAATGGCCTTTATTCTCAAAGCATTCGACGCTTTCTCAAAGGAACGGATGGAGAGATCAGAACATTTGCCACACGAATCTGTGGATCGCAAGACCTTTATGGGCAAAGACGATTAGAGAACTCTGTGATTTATTTCACAGTGCACGACGGATTCACTCTACGCGATCTTATCTCTTACAACGAGAAAAAAAACATAGAGAACGGGGAAGATAACCGAGATGGTAATAACTCTAATGAGAGCTGGAATTGCGGATATGAAGGAGAGACAACCGATCGCGAGGTACTACAGCTGCGGCAAAGGCAGATGAAGAATTTTATCTTTGCCCTATTTATCTCCCAAGGCGTCCCTCTTCTCTTAATGGGAGATGAATATGGACGGTCACAAAATGGGAATAATAACACCTGGGGGCATGACACGCCTATCAACTGGTTTAATTGGGAAGAGCTGCAAAAAAATAAGGATTTCTTCAGTTTTTGCAAATTAATGATTCAATTTAGGAAAAACAATCCTCATTTCCATAGAACAGAGTTTCTCACAGAAAAAGATATTACCTGGTGCAGTAATGATTGGTCTAATGAGAGGCGCAGTCTTAGCTTTATTCTACACGGGAAAAAGGATCTCTTTGTCGTAATGAATGCTCTGCATACAGACGTTGATATAGAGCTTCCTAAAGAGAAGAGATGGAAAAGGGTCATCAATACCGCACTCCCCTCTCCGCAAGACATCTTAGAGATAGATGAGGCGGTTGTGATAACCGCCCCGTCATACACCGTTATTGCGTACTCCTCTTTGCTGCTTATTAGCGAGTAGAGAAGAGGCTTGGATCCGCGGTCGTGCCCAAAAGAGTGCTTGGAAAGCATTCAACAAGAATGTGTTTTGCATCACAGCCCATATTTGCTAGCTCTACAGCTTTGGAAGAGGGAAGGCGAATATCTACGAGACCCTCCTTACCTCCTTTCGACTGCAGTACCATAAAGGGAGTCCAATCGACTGCTTCGTCTACTCCGTTCTTCTGCTTTGTGACCCCATATCCAAAATAACCTGCTTCAGCAGCAGTGATATCCCAAAAAGAGCGCTGAGCTGCCTGTGTTTTGGCATATACTTTTGATCTCTCTACTATAGCCAATGCTGCCATAGCCTCTCTTGACAATGCCTCTTGGTGTTTGATCGCTAATGTGGACTTCACAAAATCCTCAATAGCAACCTCATTAATCAGAGAGATCTGACTGCCATTTTCTTGAAAGACAGTGATAGCACCTTTATATTGCAATCCATTCACAAAAAACTCGGTCTTCTGACCAGCAGGAATCACTGTGAAACAAAAAGTACCTGGAAACTCTTCACCCCAACGAATCCCATTATGAATAGAGTGCACAACAAAACGCTTCCCATTTGTTCCACCACTTAGTACTGAAGAAGTGTCTCGTCGGATTATCCGATAAGGCCCTTTTACTTCCAAAAAAGCTGAATTCACAGCATGGTGGAGAAGAACTCGAACTCTCGGTCCCTCTATAGGTGCTGACCTATTATGAAAATCAGGTCCATGCATTTTCGGATTCGCCAAAACTGTAACCGACAAGATGCACATTAAGATAGTTGCTCGAAATTTCATTGTTCTTATTCCCTCATCAAAATAGATTTTTACGCTCTCTTTTCTTTCCTAAATGTTCATAGGCTAACTCGGTAGCTACCCTTCCGCGCGGGGTACGTTTCAAAAACCCCTGCATAATCAAGAAGGGTTCATGCACCTCTTCCAAAGTTTGGCTCTCTTCGCCGATGGCCAAGGCAAGAGTATTTACCCCCACGGGGCCACCAACATAATGATCAATAATAACATTTAAGATTTTTTTGTCGATCTCATCAAGCCCCTTCTCATCGATCGCTAACATTTTCAACGCCTTCATAACGGTCTCTTTTTCTATTCTCCCCTTTGCTCGTACTTGGGCATAATCACGGACCCACTTCAATAAGTTATTGGCGATGCGTGGGGTACCTCGCGAACGCAAGGCAATTTCAAAAACTGCCTCCTCGTTAATTTCCATCCGCAAAATCTTGGCAGAACGTTGAACAATATGCAAAAGAACTTCGGGGGGATAGTAATCCAAGCGACAATGAGCGGCAAAGCGCGAACGCATTGGTGCTGTCAAAAGACCGCTACGCGTTGTCGCACCGACCAAAGTAAAAGGGTTGAGCTTCACTTGCACAGAGCGCGCATTGGGGCCACTATCGATCATCAGATCAAGAGTAAAATCTTCCATGGCAGGATAGAGATATTCCTCTAACACCCGGTGCAAACGATGGATCTCATCGATGAAAAGGATATCGCCCTCTTGCAAATTCGTGAGTAGGCCAGCCAAATCGGCCGGTTTTTCTAAAATCGGGCCTGATGTAATGACAATCGACTTTTGCATCGAAGTAGAGATGATATTCGCCAGTGTCGTTTTTCCGAGCCCCGGCGGCCCGCAAAGCAGACAATGTCCCAACGCCTCTTTCCTCTCCTTTGCTGCCTTGATCATGACATCAAGACGTTCCTTCAACTCCTCCTGCCCTAAGAAATCATCTAAGGTTTGAGGTCGCAAAGGAACCTCAAAAGTAGGATCCTCTATACCAAACGTTGATTCCACAAAATTTTGCTTGTGCTCAGTCATACGATTCAGGATAATCACTTCTTTAGTTATAGTAAAGGAGACTCTGACCGACTGGATGGGAGAGATTTTTGCAAAGCAGCCCGCCTCGCAATCAGTCGCTCGGGAAATTTTTAAACAAGGTAGGGCATGTCAATCAAAGAGGATGAGTGGATTAAGCGGATGGCTCTGGAAGAGGGCATGATAACCCCCTTCGAGGAAAAGCAGGTACGCTATAATGAAAAGAGAGAGAAACTCGTAAGCTACGGACTCTCCAGTTACGGATACGATGTACGTATCTCAAATGAATTCAAAGTTTTCACAAACGTCTACAACTCCATCGTCGATCCCAAGCATTTTACAGAAGATTCCTTTGTAGATATTCTGGCTGACACCTGTATTATTCCTCCCAACTCTTTTGCTCTTGCTCGCACCATCGAGTATTTTCGTATTCCCCGCAATATCTTAACTATTTGTTTGGGCAAATCCACCTATGCCCGTTGCGGCATCATCGTCAATGTTACCCCTTTTGAACCAGAATGGGAAGGATATGTGACTATTGAAATCTCAAACACGACGCCCCTGCCAGCAAAAATTTACGCTAATGAAGGAATTGCTCAAGTCCTTTTCTTCGAAGCCGCAAATACATGCAGCGTCTCTTATGCGGATCGTGGGGGAAAATACCAAAAGCAACAAGGAATCACTGTTCCAACGGTATAGCACATGACTACACTACGGCGATCGAAGCTTTTTGACCAGGTTGTGATCTCCTCCTGGTGGGTCATACTCTTCTTTATGTTCTCCTATTTTTTCTACGATCAAGCGGCTCACCGAAGAAATCGAGAGGAGAGAAGGTTACGCTCAAAACTAGAGGAGCTTATCGCACAAAAAGAGATAGAAACAACTAAATTGGAAGAGTTGGAATTAAAACTCGCAAGCCGAGAGGATAAGGCATGGATCGAGATGGTTTTATTGCGTAAGTTAGGACTTGTGCCTGAGGGACAGACCAAGATCCATTTTTTAGAGGAGTAGAATGGTTTTTTTCGTTCTCATTTTTCTCGTACTCTGTTCAGGTTTTTTCTCTTTATCACAAATCGCCCTTTTTTCTCTCTCTTCCAATGAGTTAAAGCTCTATAGACAGGACACCGACCGACACAAGCAGCTTATTGCCTCACTTTTAGATCGACCGCGTGATCTCTTAGTAACGCTACTTTTTTGCGATATTGCCGCCAACATCTTGATCCAAAACACAACTGCCTCTTTTTTTGGAGAGATGAGTTCGTGGGTCATGAAAGTCGGCGTTCCTCTTGCTCTCGCTGTACTCCTTGGAGATTTGATTCCCAAAACCTTTGCTCTTCCTTTTAATGCCCGTGTTGCCCGAACAGTCGTTCCTATTATAGCTTTTTTAAAAAAAATATTGGGGCCTGTTCGCCGCTTACTCACTTTTATCACCACTCATCTTTCGCGCATCCTCTTTTTTTTCTTAAAACCGAGCAAAGGGCTTGATGATGGAGAGATTCAATATATATTGGAGACTTCGGAAACGACCGGGGTCCTGAACCATGATGAAGCGCAATTAGTCAAAGGCTATCTCTCTTTAAACAACCACACAATCAAAAAACGCATGAAACCTCGCAGCGACATTCTGTTTTTTGATATCGAAGAGCCCCTTACAAAACTCGTCTATCTGTTTGTGGATAAGCAAGTCTCGCGCGTTCCAGTCTGCAGGAAAGATCTCCAAAACTTGCTCGGAATCCTCCATGCAAAGGACTTCTTTATTCATCGCGATAATATCAAAGAGGGCCACGATCTCCTCCCTTTTTTAAAGAGACCCTATTATATACCGGAAACCATCATCGCACGTACACAACTGCGCCACTTTTCTAAAACAGACGAGACGATGGGTATAGTGGTGGATGAATATGGCTCTATCTCTGGTCTGATCACAAAGGAAGATTTATTAGAAGTTATCGTGGGAGAGATAGCTGATCCTCGAGACAGTAATCCTTTATATACTCCTGCTGGGAAAGATGCTGTGATTGCAGATGGAAAGTTAGAGATCAGTCAGTTTGAAGCGCTCTTTGGCCAACCACTCCCCTCTTCTAACAAAATGGTTACTGTGGGTGGGTGGCTCACAGAGCAGTTGGGCGACATCCCTAAAAGTGGAACAACATTTCAAGGAAAGGGATTTCTATTCCACGTACTAGCTTCCAATCCCCAACGTGTACAACGAATCTATATTAAGAGGAGTAAAACATGATAGCTCCCTTGGTTTGGCTCTCTCTCACCTTCTCCTTCCTTTGTTTTCAAGGATGCTATTCTATGGTAGAGATGGCAGCTGTTTCTATGAATAAAGTGCGACTTGCCTACTTAGCCCACAAGGGAGTGCGCAGAGCAAAATGGCTTCAATATCTTCTACAAAAACCTTCACGCCTTTTTGGATCTATCATGCTTGGTGTCCATACTTCTATCCAAATCGGCTCTCAATGTGCGCGCGAATTTTATCAATCGATCAATTTAGACCCTGATTTTGCCCCACTCACCCAGATTTTGATCGTCGTGATCTTTGCAGAATTGAGCCCCCTCTTCGCAGCACGCAGATGTAGCGAACACGTCATTATGCTCGGAACACCCATCATCTATGCCACTTTTCGATTATTTGCTCCTTTAATTTGGTGCCTCTCTTTTGTGACACGAATCATTTACTTCTTGCTAGGGAAAAGAGAGGGAGGATTTGATGTCTTTTTATCGCGCGAAGAGTTAGAAAAAGTTTTACAGAGTCATCGTGAAGAGGAAAGCGACGAACTAAATCTTGTTATTTCGAATATTTTTTCTCTCCGCAACAAAACAGCGCATCAGGCCATGACACCGCTCAAGCATACAAAAATGATGCCTGTAAATAGCACAGTTTTACAGCTACGCGGCGACAGTAATGTCTCGGATAAACCTTTTATTCCTCTTTTTCATAAGAGGAAAGCAAATATCGTCGCCATAGCCTATCCTAAGGACTTTCTCAGACTTTCTCCAGATCGCCCTATTTTGGAATATTCACGCACCCCTTGGTTTGTCTCGACTACGGCAAAACTCATGCCTATCCTTCATCAATTTAGACAGAATAAAGAGAGTGTTGCCGTTGTTTTAGATCGAAATGGCACAGCGGTAGGAGTTCTCACTCTTACCGCTATCTTAGAGCAGATTATCGGAGAGAGCAAACCTCTGCCGAAAAAAAGACACCTCGCTCCTCCTCCGCTGATTGAGCGCACCTTTCAAGGAAACACTCGCATCAGTGAATTCAATCGCGAATACTCGACACAATTACCCTTACAAGGGGTGGAGACTTTAGCGCAACTCCTCATGACACGCCTGAACCACCCAGTAGAAACGGGAGACAGTGTCATAGTAGATCAATATGAACTTGTAGCAGAAGAGACGAACTTGTTGGGTGTAAAATCCGTGACGGTTAAAAGCCTAGAGACGTAGTCTATCTCCTCAAGAGTGGTCTCTCGACTGAGAGAAAAACGGAGAGAACTGCGAATAAGATCGGGAGCGACATGCATGTTCTGTAACACATGAGAGAGCTGCAAGCTTTGTGAAGCACAAGCGGCACCATAAGAGACAGCCACACCAGCTAGGTCTAACTGCATGAGCAATGTCTCGCCATCTCGCCCCCTAAACGCGATATTCGAAGTATTGCAAACTCGTGGCTCGTCTTTTCCATGAACCACAACATTTCCTAAAGAGAGTTCTAAACGATTCCGAAGAAGCTCCATCCGAGCAACCGTTTCCTCCAAATCGCGTGAAGCGAGTTCCAATGCCTTTGCAAAACCGACTATAGCCGAGAGATTCTCCGTTCCTGCACGCAAACCTCGCTGTTGCGCCCCCCCACAAATAAGAGGACGAATCTTCATCCCTTTTTTATACACGATGCAACCCATCCCTTGTGGGCCATGAATTTTGTGCGCACTAAAACAGATCGCAGAGACCCCTTGGGGAATAGAAATAGATCCCTTTCCCAAAATAGAGACACCATCAACAAGAAAAGGAATTCCTCTTTGCTCCGCTAATTGAGCTATGGCAACAATATCACTAAGCACCCCCGTTTCATTATTCGCCGCCATGCAAACAATCAATGCCGTGTCAGGTAAAAGGGCCTGTTCAATCTGCTCCGGAGCAATACTACCACGACCAGACTTCGGGTCGAGATACGTCACACGACTCTTGCTCTTGCAAGATTCCAGCACCGCAGCATGCTCGAGAGAAGATGTCACTATATGCGCTTTATCAGGAACACTTTGAATAATTGTATTCAATCCCTCTGTCGCTCCTGATGTGAAAAGAATGTCGTGATCTAGAGCATTCAAGAATGTGAGGATCTCTTTTTTAGCCTGTAGAAATAGATGGCGAGCCTTTTGACCGTAGCTATGGGGACTGGAAATATTCCCTAAGTATTTATTTATAGAGACTGCATGCATAGCCTCTAACACGCGTCTATCGAGCGCAGTCGTGGCATTGTTATCAAGGTAAATCATTGCCCACCCTTACAAACACAGCTGTGATATTATCACTACCCCCTCTCTGCTTGGCCACCATCACAAATTTTTGGCCTAACTCTTCTAATGAAGAGGTCGCGTTGAGCCCCTGTTCTATCTCCACATTCGAAATATAGTTTGTAAGCCCATCTGAACAAAGCAAGTAAAGATCATTTGGCTTCACGGGAAAAGAGTGCGCTTCCGCCTTCACATCTGCATAAATGCCGATAGCGCGTGTCAAGACATGACGCAACATCTGCACCTCTTTTTTTGCTATCGCAGTTTTCATCCGACTCATCACAGTGTGATCTGTCGTCAATTGCTTAAGCTTACCATCTCTATGTCTGTACGCCCTCGAATCCCCCACATGCCCCACAGTTACTACTTTCTCTACAAACTGGAGGGCAGTTAGGGTCGTTCCCATCCCCTGCAAATCCGTCCTACTCTGGGCTTCAGCAAAAATCATCCGACTCACCTCAGAGAAAGCATGTTTAAAAAGTTGCTTAATCTCCTCAGGGGAAGAATTCTCACTCCAAGCAAACTCTTCAAGCAAGGCATGCAAACTATGAACAGCATGCTGAGAAGCGACCTCTCCCGCATTATGCCCCCCCATTCCATCAGCCAATATGAAGCTACCACTCTCTGGAAAAGCTGCCCAAAAATCTTCATTTTGTTCTCGTGCAAGCCCTACATCAGAAATACCGTAATGCTCCAGAGAATAAAAAACTTTTAACATAGTCTTTCACAATATTCAGGGTATCACACTAATATAATCAGATTTGAATAAGAATTCTAATGTAAAATGTTTTCTATATATCTTGTCCTGGCGTATTTTTTTGGTAAAAAACGACTTTTTTTTGATCGTGCTTTTTTTGCAAAAAAATAACAAAACATGTTTGCTATAAGCTACTTGTCTTTTTCTATTTTTTATCTTATGCCTATTTTTTACACCTCGTCATAAAAAATCTGTGGTGAACATTTGCTGTAAACAAATGATTCTGTTATCTTGCTGGATAATAGGCTTGGTGATTCCAATGCACACCGCCGAAAAGCGCTTTAAAGGGCTTCTGGGGGTTGTTTGGACGAATGTAAGTAGCTGGGTGGAGTTTGTGAAACTCGATGATAAGGTTAACTTCGTCTGCATTGGACACTAGGAACAGTAGATTTAAACATTACGATAAACCAGAAACTTGTTTGAGGTGAGTATGAAAAAACTCTTCATGACGATGCTAGCGGTTCTATCCTGCGGTGCGACCTATGCGTTGCCAGTGGGGAACCCTAGCGAAGCTAGTTTGCTAGTCGACGGCGTATTCTGGGAAGGGCATTGCGGAGACATGTGCGATCCGTGCCTAACCTGGTGCGACGCGTTTAGCGTACGAGTCGGCTTTTGGGGCGACTACGTTTTTAATCGTTACATGGAAATCAATTCTAGTAACAAATCAAAAGATGCTGACAGAACACGCATTATGACCAATGCCGGTTATATTGCAGCGAATTTCTGGGACAGAGTAGACGTCTTTGCTACATTAGGTGGAACGAATATCTACCAAGAAAGTGACTTCGGTACGATTGCTGGGAATGCTCCTGGTATTACTGGTATCGCTCCTTCTGGTGATGCGTTATACCAATTATGGACAACTACTGATTTTTCTTGGAGTATCGGCGTGCGCGGCACGATCTGGGAATGTGGATGCACATCTGTTGGTGCAGAGTTCCAATATTTCCAAACTCGTCCTTCACTACGCTATATAAATGCATACTCTGGTCCCACTGCTCTGTCTGTGCAGGCTAACTCTGGTTCGCGCCAAGCATTTGGTAATGGCTATGGTACGAAATACTATGACTGGAAAGTAGGCCTAGGTGTTTCTCACCGTATCAACATGTTAGTCCCTTATGCGGCTGTTACATGGTCTAATGCGGCGTGGAAACTAGGTCATGCAGTGCTAAGAGATCCTGCTACACCTAACGGTGCTACAGGTATTCCATTCCCAACAGTGTTACAAGATCAACGATCTGCTAAGACTTGGGGATATGCACTCGGCGTATCTTTAGTTGATTGCGAAAAGATGTCTCTGAATCTTGAAGGAGACTTCGCTTCTTCTCTAGAAGTAGCTATGAATGCACAGATCCGCTTCTAAGCTGATCTAGGAACGTTCAGTCCGTTTATATATTGGGGCACACTGTAAAGTGTGCCCTTTTTTATGTTCCTAAAAAAAGTTAACATGTTTATGTTTTAAGTATAGCCGATTAAATTGAGATAGACACTCTCTGATTGTGCCAAAACCCTGCGGTTTAATGATCCCAAATCGGTCAATATTAGAAATATGGATCGATTTGGGATCATTAAGCCCCGGTAGTTTTCGCGCAATCAGAGAGTTTCTATCTCAATTTAATCGGCTATAACGCAACAATTTCTATGGGAGTAGATAATGAAGAGAGTTGGACTGGCAATTTTAACGATTTTAACCTGCGGTATGGTGCATGCGCTACCTGTA
>JBJXGG010000109.1:0-26623 GCA_046153495.1 Chlamydiales bacterium | reverse complement strand
GGGTCGCACGGAGAGCATGGCGCGCAACGTCCCCACTATTCCCGCCTTTTTGGACGGTCTCTCTGCAGGTCTGGGCTATGGCGTCGTGTTGATCTGTGTTGCCGCTTTGCGCGAGCTCTTCGGTTTTGGCCAACTCTTCAACTTTCAGATTATTCCAGAGAGCTGGTATGCCACGCCCGAACATCCGCAGCGGTATAACAATTTAGGCATCATGGTACTTGCCCCCGCCGCCTTCTTTATTCTTGGCTTTTTTATCTGGATTGCCAATCTAATCTCTAAACCCGAAACCCCGGCGTAAAAACTTATGTGGATGGGAGACTACCAGTACATTAATTTGCTCGGCCTACTGATTCAGTCGGTCTTTATCCAAAATATCTTGCTTTCATACTTCCTTGGTATGTGTAGCTACTTAGCTTGCTCTAACCGCGTGACCACCGCCAATGGTCTTGGGATGGCTGTTACCGTTGTCCTCGTAGGAGCTGGAATCATCAACTGGTTTGTGCATCAATTTATTACGGGGAAGGGAGCTCTCTCTTGGCTCAGCTTCATTGGAATAGATGGCAGCCATATCGATCTCAGCTTTTTGGAACTCATCGTCTTTATTTCGGTGATCGCTGCATTTGTGCAAGTTTTAGAGATCATCATTGAGAGATTTGCTACAGCGCTTTACCACTCGTTGGGGATGTTCTTGCCGCTTATCACCGTAAACTGTGCGATTTTGGGAGGAGTGCTTTTTGGGATTACCAGAGAGTATCCCTTTTTTCCCATCGTCATCTTCTCTCTTGGTTCTGGACTGGGGTGGTGGTTAGCGATTGCCTTAATCGCCGCGATCCGAGAAAAGCTCACTTATTCCCATATTCCGAAAGGACTACAAGGAATGGGAATCACTTTTATTATGACAGGCTTGATGGCCATGGCCTTTATGGGATTGCTCGGTATCGACCTCGCAAACCCCACAGGCCAGGACCTTCCTACGACAGAGGAACAAGAATTCAAAACCGGCCCCGTACCGATTGCGCTTACCCCTTAAGACTCACATCTAACACAAAAGCAAGACCGCTAGTAGCATTCTCATTCCGACTATCGGCCAACTGGAGCGTGGGCGTCGCGTCTTGTTGTGTAAGATCTCTTTGTAGATGATCAAGGCGGGTATAGTAAACCGCGCCCACAAATGGAATCATCTCCACAAGGCCACGAACCATCTGCCTATTTGCCTCTTGCACAGCAGCTCGCACCACCCTGCACCGTTTCACTGTAGGTGTTTCTCCTTCTGTTGAAGATGCTACATCTGTTGAAGATGCTACATCATCATCTGTGAACGCTTGAAGGACCGCTCGACCGGCTGCTCTCGCTCCAGCTCCTATCGTTGCGACTACCCGTCCGCCTCCCCCTTCAGAAGTTAGGTCGCCGACATTATCCCAAGTTACTTTGCGACCCGCTTTCTGCTCCCTCTGTATATACTCGCCGACATCAGAGAAATAACGAAGAGCAATCGCTTTCACCGCTGCCACAACCAATCGAACAAAACCGGCCACGACGTTGATGCCGGGACAATACCAAAACAGATACATGCCAGCACGCGTCTTATGATTGATACGATCTATATTATGTTCTGAATATGTGGCTCTTTCCAAACAACCGATATATGATCCCATGATTATCTCCTAGGTTACTTATAAAGTATTCTAAATGCTTTGTAATTTAAAGACAATATAAAGAAATTTCTAGATTGCCATAAGGCTGATCTTGAGGGTCAATCGCATGGCTTTGCAAAAATTAAAAAATAAATTAACAACACTCTGCTAAGTAAGGAGAGTGAGTAGGAAAGAATCTTTTAACGATGGCGTCTTAGATGCCTTGAATTTGTATCTTTATTTTTCGCGAATAGGGGCTGCATTGACCGTGATGAATTTATTGAGCAAGCATCTCCTTATAATCAGCTTCGTCGAGAAGCGCGCGGTATTCCGCAGGATTACTGATTTTGAGTTTAAAGAGCCAGCCACTTCCTTCAGGAGAGGAGTTAATTTTGTCAGGGCTCTCTTGCAGCGCCTTATTCACTTCCACTACATCTCCACTCAAAGGAAAGTAGAGGTCGACAGCCGCCTTCGTCGATTCAACCACCACAGCCTCTTCACCTGCCTTTACTGTGCGATTGCGTGCAGGCAACTCGACATAAACAACATCACCCAGTTCTTTTTGCGCATGCAGCGTCACTCCAATCGTGGCTATTTCCCCTTCTAGTTTAACCCACATATGTGTTTTTGTGAATTTCATCAGCTACCTCAAATTGATGCTCGCCCAAAGGCTTGGTGTCTGTTCGATGCGAAAATCGTCGGGGGAAGCAGAAAAATACTGCATCTTCCCATCTTGCGCCTGAATCCGATAGGTGAACCCTAGCCTGCCAAATTGAGAAGGATCATACCCGTAAAGCGATTGGGAAGGAAGGAATATTTCTAAAACCCTTTTCCCTTTCACCTTGCTTGAGTGAATTTTGAGAAGATTGGGATCGGCGAGTTCTCGCTTCTCCTCCTCTCGAAAACGCGTCACCTCACCCGCCTGAACTGTATCGACACGCTCTGGCAACACAAAAAAATGGTGGCAGTAGCGCGTGAGGGTTTGACTTTTTACATCACGCGTGTCGAGAAAGATCTCCACGGCATCTCCACTCAAATATTCGGGAAATTCAGGTGCATCGAAGAGGCGATTCAAAGAGAAACGGAGAGTAATGCCCTCTTTTTCCCATCCCATGTAAACTTTTCCCAGCTCCTCCTCACCAAAAAAAGGGAGCAACACTGGCTCCTTAGAAATATCCACCTGTAACTGAAAAAAATGGATCGGCTCAAAGGGTATAATATCGTCAAACACGGATCTGCTCTAAAAGCGTGTGAAGGTAGTTATATCGTACTTCCTTAGAAAGAATGGCTTGCATTTGGCTCACTTTTTCTTGAGGAATCGTCGCATCCACACGATGATCTAAAAAGCGATAGGTATAGGCTCCTACTTTCTCATCTACCAAAACAGGAGAGGATGTTCCGGGCTCGATCGTTAGCGCTGCATCAAGAGAGATAAAATTCGGCTCAATCCGGTTGATAGTCATTTGCTTTGTCTCTCTTGGCCAAATGCCCCCTTCTCCTTGTTGAAGATGGTGGTAGAAACGGTATGGCATCGCCTCTTCTAGACTCAAAGAGGTGCCGAGTGCACGATTGATTGCGACTCTCTTTGCCTCAATTAATCCATTAGCATCTATGCGGCTTGCTAGTGCGTCAAGTGCTCTACCAGCTTCATGCAGCGCAAGCACTTCTTTCCCTTCAGGACGCTGGTCAATGAGAATCCGATAATAGTGTTTTCCGTCTTGCGTATAGTTTGTGATCTCATCCTCAATAAATCGTACAGCCAAAGCATCCATATCAGCTATCCCTTCGAAAGGTGATTCCATACCGGCGTAGTAAAAAAGAGGTTGTTTCTCCATGGTGAGCTCTTGGAACGCCTCTGCAATCCATTCAGGATGCCTCTCTACAATCTGGCTACGGGCATAGGCATCGATGCGAGCACGCTGCTTGGGAGGAAAGCTCTCCAGCTGAGCTATCACATCACCATGCAACTCAGAGAAACGCTCTTTGAGCTCGTCTGCATGCTCCTCCTCCCACCGCCATGTCTCTTGCAAACTCACTTTCGCCTCTAGGCTACGACGCTCTAAATGCCCTACATAAAGGAGATATCTCTCCCCTACTAATTCAGGAGCGCGCCTCTCGATTTTTTCGATTGTCTCCATTGTGGAGGGCAAATCCAATGTGTTGGTCTCACCCGCTACCGCATAAAGGTAGAGCTCAAACCGCTTCCACGCCTCGATATCGGCAAACTGCAGCGCTTGCGGCATAGTTGTGACTTCGACATTCGCATGTTCCCGGGCAAAGGTATAAAAATCTTGCAATGCCAATGAATCATTCAGTGCAGCCTCACTCACATCATCTAAGAGACGGCGGAAAAGCATAGTCGCTTCACAAATCTTCATCAAATTCTCTTCTTCCATACCGTTCATTCGCAAATAGTGAGCAAAAAGAGCGCGTGGACCCGTCACTTCTCCTTGTATCTCCTCTTTGACGGACTCGTAAAGCATTCCTGTCTTATAGTAGATCTCCGCGGCCACTTCGTCCCGGTGCACTTGATACCCTTTTTTCTTAGCAATCGCTGCTACTTCCAAGATCACCTTGGCCGCATCTTCTACAAATTCGGCAGAAAACCACTCTTCGAGATTGTGGTACCCAAAAAGAGAGACTTCCTCTCTGTACAATTTTTGATCCGGCGGGAGCTGGCTATACTCTTGCCCTTGATAACGGATCATTTGCGCCAATAAAGGAGGGGGAAACCGTTTTTCTGCTAAAAAGAGCTGGCTACGTGTAGCAAAACTACCGATTCCATCGGATGCAGCTTGCAATTGGACCAAATTTTCCTTGATATCGGGCGCAAACAGCGTCCAAATAGCCTCTGCCGATAACATCGGCGCGAAAGAGTGTACAAAAGGTTTGAAGTGGCGCTCTCTTTCGATTTTAGCTTGCAACACCTCTTGATATCTTGTGGGGTTTGCCTCCACCATTTTTTGGGAAAGTCCACTCTCAATAAACTCTTTGGTGAGGATCCCATCGTTAAGATAGTTGGTGTCAAAAATCCCACGCGCCGAGGGAAAAGGACTCCTTTCACTGCGCAAAAACTGGGTCATATTTGTTAAAAGCGACTGGTGAATCTTCTCTCCGGACTCTGTTTTATAGACAACAGGATCACTTCCTCTGTTAGAAGGGGCAAAGGCTTGATACGTACCAAAAAAAACAAACGAGGTTACGATCATTAAGGTTGTTACAAGAAAGATACCTTTTTGATACTTTCGGAACATGTGTAACATAAGACACCTCTTATTTGAATGACGCTATAGGTTACAAAAAATCTATGAATTGCGCTAGACAAAAGAGTGGAAACTTTTTTGTAGTTCTCCTAGATAGAACGTGGCTGGATTGAAGTACCAATCACGCGCTTCTCTAGGCGTAACCTCTTGAGAGTGAGCTTTGTCTGTTGCAAAAACCTTCTTTAACTCTTCAACTGCTTTGGGAGAATCGATAACGGCTATAAGCTCGTAGTCGCATTGATCACTTTTGGTTCCTAGATTATAGCTTCCTATCACAGCGTATCTATCATCGACGGTCATCGCCTTTTTATGGAGCACGGTTTTCCATACGTTATATTCGAAAATACGGGTATTTTTCACACTTTTGTCTGCACATTTTTTCTTTTCCCAGAAGTGGAAGGTGCGGCCGTAAAAAGTAGGCACATAGTTCACACGATTCGCCCAGCAGTAGAGTTCATTACAATCGGGAGAAGTATTGCGTATTCCGTTGGTCATAATTGTGATCGGAATATTCGCATCCTTAATAAGCTTGTAGATCGGATCAGGCGGGTTATAGTAGAGATTTGCCATAATAATCTCTTTTTGAGCCAGCTTCATCAATCGCACATATTCTTGTGTGATGTGATTCATGCCCTGATGCGGGCCTCCCGCCACAATTTTGAGCTGCCCCTTGTTCAAAGGAATCAATTTTTCACAGTTCTCAAAAGAGTCGACGACAAGCTCTCCTCTTACAGGAAAGGAGTGGTTACGATAGCTATATTTCTCTGGGTCGAGTTCCCGAATACGGCCATACTCATTGAAGTCTTCCCAAAGAGTATATTGATTGAAGAAATGATGACGTAATATCTTAGCAGCAGCTCCTCGACCGACGATATCTTGGTCACGTGAAGCCCAAGGGATATTCACGGGGACCGGCTTCCCTGAAGGCGCCTTTGTCGCTGGCTCAGTTCCTACACAAATCGCGATATCATCGTAGTTAGAGCCCCCCATCGCGTAATATTTCTCATCTACGACAAAGATCTTCATATGATTGTCTATAGAGCCGATATCAGGATTTTCTGTCATTTGGTTATAGGCATATACGATATGGAAGCGATTCGGAAACTGGCTGAGCATATGTGCAACGAGATCACTATCCTCTTTTTCCATCAAAATGGGTGTCACCAGAATGTGCACTTGTAGAGCAGGCCGCTCTTCCATACGCTGTTCAAGCGCATGTAAGAGATCTTGCGCAATAAATCCTCCAAAAAAGCAAAGTGAACCTTCGATAGACTCTTCGGCATGCCGGACAAACTCCAAATCCCAGTTGAACATCTCCACTCCATGCTCACAGACGATAATATCGTCCTCGGCGGCAAAAGCCGTAAAAAGAGCGAAACAACTGACTAGAGTGTAGACTAACTTTTTCATAACTCCTCTTGGAAGATTTTTATTAATAAACTTTTTAATACATGACGTGCTGCATCAAGATCTTCATCATCAGATAGTAAAGGAAAACTGTGGCTAGCCATCCCCTCTTGCACACGTGTGCCTTCGAGAAGCACTCTCTCAAGAAATGCCGTCGTTGGGCGCTTGAGAAAAATTGTCCCTTGATGGAGATAGCCGTGACGAGTTTTTCTTTGAGCCGCCCCGCCCACCTTTTGTCTTTGCACCATCACATCATATTTCGTGGGCTTGGCCATGCAAAAATTCTTTGACGCCTCATCAAGGGGTGTTGGCTCCTGCGGCAAGAGGTGAGCGGAGAGATGAGTAAACTCTTCTACCACTTGGATTACTTTTTGATTGATGAAGGCGTAATTTTCCAGAGTATTGTTAGAGAAACTAGGATGAGAGGCAGGCACCAAGACAGAAAAGGCTAGATCAGTTGTATGAAAAAGGATCCCTCCTCCTGTCGGCCTTTTTGCCATCTGGAGGCCACAGTCCCCGCGTAAAAATTTTGCTGGATCTATAAAATGGCCATAAGTACCACAAGGCTCTTCCCAATCATAAAGATGCAAAATAATTTGCCTCTCATGCTCTAAATCTTGAAGGAGAGCGCTGTCTAGCTCCATATTTTCTGCGGCGGAACGTCTGCCCGTATCAACATATTCCATAAAATGCTGACCATTCTAAACTTATGGAAAAGAGTTTTCAAGTCTTTTATATTCTTTTTCTTAAAAAACACGCCTAATGCGAGTTTCTAAGCAAAAAAGTGATATCTTTTTCTGCCGATCTTTGCCTTGCAATTCCTATAAAAAACACGATACAATGGTGACGGAGGGATTGGTTGCTTAAAATTTTCCCTATAATGTAATGATAACGAAAGATTGATAACGCAGGACAGATATGTTTGATAAATTTACGAACCGCGCTAAACAGGTCATCAAATTAGCAAAAAAAGAGGCTCAAAGACTCAACCATAACTACTTGGGTACGGAACATATCCTTTTGGGATTGTTAAAATTAGGTCAAGGCGTGGCCGTAAATGTCTTGCGTAATCTCGGTCTCGATTTTGAAACCGTGCGCCAAGAGGTAGAGCGTCTTGTGGGCTACGGGCCTGAGATCCAAGTTTACGGCGATCCTGCGTTAACGGGGCGTGTAAAAAAGGTCTTCGAATTTGCCAACGAAGAGGCTTCCAATTTGGGCCACAACTATGTGGGGACAGAGCATCTGTTGTTGGGTCTTTTGCGTCAAACAGACGGTGTGGCGGCCCAAGTTCTTGAAAATCTCAATGTCGATCTTTCTGAAATCCGAAAAGAGGTTCTCAAGGAGCTGGAGACTTTTAATTTACAACTTCCTCCCTCCTCTGCAGGAGGGCCAAAAACAGACAAGGGCGGCTCTGAAAAATTACCTGCTCTACGTGCATATGGCTATGACCTAACTGAGATGAGTCGTGAAGGGAAGCTCGATCCCGTGATTGGCCGTAATGAAGAGGTAGAGCGATTGATTTTGATTCTTTGCCGCCGCCGTAAGAACAATCCCGTGTTGATTGGAGAGGCTGGTGTAGGAAAAACGGCAATTGTCGAAGGGCTAGCGCAACGTATCGTGCGTGGAGAGGTACCAGACAACTTACGGAAAAAACGATTGATTACCCTTGACTTAGCTCTCATGATTGCAGGTACAAAATATCGTGGCCAGTTCGAAGAGCGGATCAAAGCTGTGATGGATGAGATCAAGAAGAATGGCAACATCCTTCTCTTTATCGATGAGCTGCACACAATTGTGGGCGCGGGAGCAGCTGAAGGTGCGATTGACGCTTCAAATATTTTAAAACCGGCCCTCTCGCGTGGAGAGCTGCAGTGTATCGGTGCAACCACCTTGGATGAATTCCGTAAGCATATCGAAAAAGATGCCGCTTTAGAGCGTCGTTTCCAGAAAATTATAGTCCAACCTCCAAGCGTTGAAGATACTATCCAGATTTTGCGGGGGCTTAGGAAAAAATATGAAGAGCATCACAATGTCACGATTACCGATGAGGCTCTCGAACAGGCTGCTATCTTAGCAGAACGGTATGTTCATGGCCGTTTTCTCCCTGACAAGGCGATCGACTTATTGGATGAGGCGGGAGCAAGAATGCGTGTCTCCATGATGAGTCAACCTTCTGATATAGCAACACTAGAAACACAAATCGAAGAGACAAGAAGGGCAAAAGAAAAAGCCATCAGTACACAAGAGTATGAAAAAGCGGCTCGCTTACGCGATGACGAAAAGAAGCTACGTGAAAAACTGCAATCCATCCGCAATGAGTGGGAGAGCCATAAAGATGAACATCAGGTCCCTGTCGATGAAGAGGCTGTCGCGGCCGTTGTTGCCTCTCAAACAGGTATTCCTGTAACCCAGCTTACCGAAGAAGAGACCCACAAGCTATTGAAGATGGAAGAGATGCTCCGCGGCGAGGTGATTGGCCAGAATGATGCTGTGAATATTATTTGCCGCGCAATCAGACGAGCACGTACAGGGATCAAAGATCCGAATAGACCAACTGGCTCCTTCCTTTTCTTAGGGCCTACCGGGGTGGGAAAAACACACCTTGCCCGCCTTTTGGCTATCCATATGTATGGAGGAGAAGAGGCTCTTATCCAAGTGGATATGTCAGAATACATGGAGAAGTTTGCGGTTAGCCGGATGACGGGATCGCCTCCAGGGTATGTGGGTCACGAAGAGGGGGGACAGCTCACAGAGCGTGTGCGGCAAAGACCTTACTGCGTGGTGCTCTTTGACGAGATTGAAAAGGCACACCCCGACGTGATGGATATCCTTCTACAGATCTTGGAAGAGGGGCGCCTCACAGACAGCTTTGGCCGAAAAATCGATTTCCGCCATGCCATTGTGATCATGACCTCCAACTTAGGAGCCGACCTGATCCGTCGCTCTACCGATATCGGCTTTAATCAAAAGCAGGGTATGCCGGACTACGAAACGATCCGCGAGAAGGTAGAAGGCTCTATGAAAAAGCATTTCAAGCCAGAATTTGTGAACCGACTTGACGGCACAGTTGTTTTCAAACCATTGGATGAAGAGGCACTGCATGAAATTGTGCACCTTGAAATCAATAAGGTGAAAAAGCGATTGGCACGCCACGAGATCTTTATCGAGCTCACAGAAGAGGCGGTTGATCATCTTGTCAAACTTGGCTTTGTGCCAGAAATGGGAGCGCGTCCGCTCCGTCGCGTGATCGAGCAGTATGTAGAAGATCCGTTGGCAGAGAAATTAATCCGCAATCCCCATCAGGGACAAAGATACTTGGTCAGGGTCAAAGAAGGGAAAATTGACTTTGAGGAATTGCCTGACGAAGCGCAAAGCGAGGCCAAAACAGCTAGCTAATCTTGCTGGGATGCAGATTAATGTAGCAAAATCGATTCGGCTATAATTGCACCGCCTAAGCAGACATCCTTCTGATAGAAGACGATCGATTGACGGGGTGTGATTGCTTTTTGCGGTCTCGCGAACGTCACGTAGAGTTTCTCTCCTACTTTATCCACATAACACTCTTCGTCAGGAGAGCGATACCGGATTTTTGCCGTGCACTGAAGGGAAAAAATAGGTTCCTTTCCTATCCAACTCGCCTCTGTCGCTTCTAGCTTCGTTGCAAAAAGAGCAGCGCTCTCTTCCCCTTGATCAACAATCACCACATTCCGTTCCATCTCTTTGTCCACTACATACCAAGGCTTTCCAGCTCCTCCTATTCCCAGTCCCCGTCTCTGCCCTATCGTATAGAAATGCGCCCCTTCATGTAGACCGACAACCTTCCCCTCACGCGTCTCAAATGTGCCTTGCTTCGGGGTGATATATCGTCCTAAAAACTCCTTAAAATTGCGTTTTCCTATGAAGCAGATCCCGGTACTATCTCTCTTCCCTGCCGTGACCAGTCCCGCCTCTTGCGCTAACCTTCGCACCTCTTTTTTTTCCAAGTGACCGATAGGGAAGAGCACCTTCTCTAAAATCTTTTCTTGCATCGTATAGAGGAAGTAGCTTTGGTCTTTGTTCGGATCTTTCCCCCTAAGTAGTTGACTATTTATGTTTTGACAATAATGGCCTGTCGCTAAATAGTCAGCACCCAGCTCTAAAGCTTTAGATAAAAAGACTTTGAATTTGATCTCTTGGTTACACCAAATATCAGGATTAGGGGTATACCCTTGGGCATATTCTTTGAGACAGCGGACAAATACGTTGTCCCAATACTCCTGAGCAAAATTGACCGTGTAACAGGGGATATTCAACTGCCCTGCTACAACGACTACATCCTCAAAGTCGGCGGCAGCAGGGCAGCCCTCCTCCTCCCAATTCTGCATAAAAAGGCCAATTACCTCATGACCCGCCCTCTTGAGGAGAAGAGCCGCAACAGAGGAGTCGACCCCCCCAGACATGCCTACTACGATTTTTCCCATTATCTTCCATTAAATCGCCAAAATAGATACCATTCTACTTTATGGCTTATTATTTTCACAGAGTGGAAAAAGCTCCAAACTGGACCCCCTCAGAAGAAGCAGATGCGCCGGAGGCTGAATGTGAGGGGATCAGTGGTGAACCAATGCAGCTTTCGGACCTAACTCTAGATAGATATCATTCTATTACCTTTTGTGCTACGATAATCATTGCTTGCTTAGGGCTCCTTTTCCTCACGATAGGAACAGCTAAACTCGTGCTACATGCGCCAAAAGTAGGAGCGCCGCTCTTTGCCCTTGGTTGTGCTATCGAAATTTTTGCTGGATATCGAGCACGAGCTAAAGAAGATAAACGATTTACCGTTGTTGCTTCTTTAGTATCGAGTGAAACCACTGTTTCGCACGAACTCATCCAAATCCCTCAAGCTGATACCCCACCAGTGGATCTTATCCCTGTTGCAGAGCATAAAGTCCTTGTCCAGCAGACCCCCTTTTGGACACGAGTAACTCTTGGCGGGATTATATTTGTGATGGATCCTTCCCCTCAATCTATCAAATATAGTAGGATACCTGAATTTACTAATGTCCTATTATTAAGCCATATGGGGGCATACGACATCAATGCAACGCCGCGCTTGCTCCATTGTGGAGTGTGCCCAGTTGTTTACATGGGACTGCAAAGGCCGATGCAGCCCTATCCTGTCTATGCCAGCCACTGCTACCAACGGATTATTATACCAACGAACCACGACAATCAGAGGGTCGAGGTGGTCCCTATCCACTCTGGATTTGATCAAGAGAGTTGTGGTTTTGCTTTACGCCTAATTGATGCTCATAATAGGCCTGTCTATACGGTCTATATGCCGAGCATCGCTACCTGTTGGGGACGTAGTGGGGATCACCTGTTTTCTGATTCATTTACAATCGCTAAGCATCATCTTGGGAAAATCGATGTGCTTATACTCCCTCCCGGCATCAAAGAGAGGCATCTAGAGCACATCGCCTATACCTGCAAAGAGCTTTTACAGCCCAATCGGGTTCTGATTCCGACTACCGAACATGCCCCTGACGCAGAAGATGTGCATTGCCACGACTTTGCCAAAGCAGCCGGAAAAAAGGTTCGATTTAGTCAACATGGTCTTGACTGTTTTACCGTGTATGCAGATAAATCTTGGGATAGCCATCCTTGAGAATATACCCATTCCACCTCAAGATTGGGGATTTCGGCTGCGCCAAAGTCCCAAATCTTGAGGTGGAATGGGTATACAACCATGGGGTGTCCCCCGTAGAATAGATGCTTCATCTTGAGGTGGAATGAGTATATGATCCAAGTGTACTTTCCCAATGCTTGATGTAGTCGAGCAAACGTTCCTTGCAAGGCTTGGTCTGGAAAAAGGCGCGGCTCTTATCATGCGAGGTGAGATGTGCCACCTTGGCCAATAGATTTAAATGATTCCTATCTGCAGAAGCAAAGAGAAAAAAGAGCGTGTGTACAGGTTGTCCGTCCAAAGCACTGTAGTCTAGGGGAATTTTGGGATAAACGATCATGGTCACATCATAGTGCGTATCCAAAAGAAAATCTCGCGTGTGAGGCACAGCGACACCATGACTTAGAGCTGTCGACATCATCTTCTCCCTGTCTAGAAAAAGATCCGTCAGCACTTCAGGGTCAAGGTCAAATCGGCGTCCCATCTCTAACATGGTATTGCGAATAATCTCCTCCTTAGAAGCCCCCTCCAGATCTACGAGCACATCTCCACGGTAGAGGGCCCGGTAAAGACTGAACTGCATATTGCCCGCTTCAGCTTTCTTGACCTCTTCCCCTGGAGCAGGATCCAATCTTTGCTGTAATAACCAATCTTCGATCTCCGCACGACTAAATCGATACTGTTTGTTCAAACGGTAGGCAGGAATCTTCCCCTCCCCTAACCAACGGCGTACCGTTGTTTCAGAAATATTAAGCAGTTCCGCTACATCTTTTATCTTTAAATCCACACTTAAATCCCCTCGAAAAGAGCTATAATCTCTTTCGGATCTATCAATTGCAACATTTTTTTTCGTCGCTCTTCATCTTTAATGGCCAAAGTCAGACGGGAAAGGAGCTGCAAATATTCAGTCTGTTTATCATCAGGCCCACCTATCATAAACACAAGCCGGACAGGAATACCATCCAGACTCTCCCAAGGGATTCCCTTTTGGTGCACACCTATGGCAATGAAGAACGTCTCATAATCAGATAGTTTTGCATGTGGGACAGCAACCCCCATCCCAATCCCTGTCGAGACTATGCGCTCTCGATCTACAATAGCTTGCATAAATGCATCTCGATCTTTCAGCCTCTTATTTTTTGCTACAAGGTCTACAAGCACTGTCAGCGCGCTCTGCTTATCATCTACTTCCAGAGGAAGAACCAGGTTCTCACTCAGGTAAGTCGAGATTAGAACGGGGTTCTTCTTTTGGGCCATAATTTACAGTACTCCTGTGTGACCAAAGCCACCACTGCCGCGGGCTGTTACAGAAAGCTCTTGTGCGAGAACAAAATTTGGTTGACACACTGGAGCAACGACTACTTGGGCAATGCGCATCCCATCTTCCACAACAAATGGATTGCGACCATGATTGATCAATAGTACCTTGAGCTCTCCACGATAGTCAGCATCGATAGTACCTGGCGTATTCAAAACGGTAACTTGATTTTTATAGGCAAGACCACTACGAGGGCGAATTTGCGCCTCAAATCCTTCTGGTAGTTCTAAAATAAGTCCTGTGGGGATAAGAGCAGACGTCCCTGGTTCTAGGACAATGGGCTCGCTCAAATGCGCACGAATATCGGCCCCAGCCGCATTTTTTGTCGCATATTGAGGAAGATACTCTTCGTTTTCAACTTGTACAAAAACATCCATAGAGATGGATAATCTACAATTCAGTCTCTTCTGTCAACGAAAACAATTCATCAAGCTTCTCTGTTAACTCTTTTGATGAACACTTTTTCTTAGAAGTAAACTTTCGACTATTTCCCGTGATATAGGAAAGTACCAGGGAGAGCCTATTCTTCATATCATGTCGGCTGACAACCATATCAACCATCCCATGTTCTAATAAAAACTCTGATTTTTGGGCCCCTTCCGGCAGCTTTTGTCGAATCACCTGCTCTACTACACGAGGCCCGGCAAAGCAAATAAGCGCTTTAGGCTCCGCAATAATGATATCTCCTAAGGAAGCAAAAGAAGCGGTCACACCACCCGAAGTGGGGTTCGTAAGGATCGAGATATAGGGAAGACCCGCCTGGTGTAATTTAGCTAAGGCGGCTGATGTCTTGGCCATCTGCATCAGGGAGAGAGTTGACTCTTGCATGCGCGCTCCCCCCGACGCCGAGACAGTGATTAAAGGAAGCTTGTTCTCTAACGCATGCTCCATGAGCAAGGTAAGACGCTCCCCTACCACTGAACCCATGGAGCCTGCCATAAAGTTGAAATCCATGATACCCAAGCAAACTTCATACCCTGCAATCGTGCATGTCCCCGTGAGAATTCCCTCGCTCCTACCCGACTTCTCTTCAGCGCTCTTCAACCTCTCAACATAGGGCTCGGAATCAACGAAACCCAAAGCATCTACCGAACGAAGATGGACAAACAACTCTTTGAACGAATCCTTGTCTGCCAAACTCTCTAATCGCTCGCGCACAGGAATCCGGTAGTGGTGATCACATTTCGGACAACAATTACTGTTCTCCGTAAGCTCATTGGTATGGATCATCTCGTGACAATGAGTGCACTTCAGCCAACCGCTAAACCCATCCGCCTTCTCTGTTTCAATCTTGATTTTGGGCTTATCCCTAGAAAATAGACGCATATCCGGCTATTATACAAAAAATCGATAATTTTACCAACATCCATAAATATTTTAGTTTGAGCGTCATCGTCTATCGAGTTCGTTATACGGCACACCTCGAGCACTTTGCTTTTTCAAATCTTTCCGCGACATTAGCCCAGTTCACAACCTGCCATATCTGCTTCAGATAATCGAGACGCGCGTTCTTATATTGGAGGTAATAAGCATGCTCCCACACATCAATTCCGAGAAGGGGGAGGTGCGACGTGGTCCCAAAAAGTGGATCTTGGTTGACACAAGTCCGGATCAAAAGCTGCTTTCCCTTTTTACACCAGCACAGCCAACCCCAGCCAGACCCCTGTATCGGCCCTGTCTGTGCATTAAAATCTTCAATAAATTTTTCCAAAGAGCCCCATTTATTTTTTATCGCGTCCATCAGCTCTCCGTGAGGAGGCTCTCCTCCTCCCTGTTTTTTGGGAGCCAAATTTGTCCAAAAGATCGAATGATTGATATGCCCTCCTCCATTGAAGCGGATAGCTGGCTGCAGAGCAATCATCGCCTCGATATCTCCCGCCTTTTGGGCCTCATCGTACTTCTCCAGAGCAGCATTCAAGTTGGTGATATATGTATTATGGTGTTTTTGGTGATGCAGCTCCATGATCTCTTTGCTAACTATAGGTTCTAGAGCATCATATGCATAAGGTAACTTGGGCAGTTCGTGTCTCATTTCTCTCTCCTTGGAAGTTTGTTGGACATCTTAGAAAAAAAAAGGAAATGTTATCAAGAATTCAATATTTATTTATAGTCGATTAAATTGAGATGGATACTCTCTAGTTGTGCCAAAGCCCTGCGGTTTAATGACTCCAAATCGGTCAATATTAGAAATATGGATCGATTTGGAGTCATTAAACCCCGTGAGTTTTCGCGCAACTAGAGAGTATCCATCTCAATTTAATCGAACTATATAAGTAGAGATATGAGAAAAAGTTTTTGCTTTCTGCTCCTCTTTTGCGGTCTTTTTTGTTGTACTCTTCCTAATAGAGGCTCCTTTTATCTCCGCTTCACGGTTTTTTCGAACGAGGGAGTGTATAAATTAGGGGATGGACATTACTGGGGACAACTCGTGTTGCAAGATGTCGATAGACTCGGTTCATTCGTGAAAATGCACCCCAGACGATTGGCCGGCAAGATGAGCGTAGAAGATCTTTTTGCCGCATGGAATGTCTACAAGGCCGACTCAAACTATATCTCGATACAGCAGGGGGAATTGAGCTACAATTTCGATCGCAAACAGCGGTATACCTTTAGCATAGATTTGAAAAACCCACAATACGATTCTAGTGCCAACACTCTTACATTCTTTGTGTTGCCAAGAGATCCCGACCGCAAAATTCCTGTGGATGTAAAACTCCATCTTGTGGAGCTAGAGCTGTATATCGATCCAGCAGAATCTCAATTCTGGGATGACTGGATAGGAAATTAGCATAACTGAATGCTAAACAAATGAATGTAACTGTCTTATAACTATCTTTGATATTTTCATTGCAATATTTAGAATATATTGTCAATTATGTGCCGTATGGGAAAGACCTTTTTCTTCTCTCTTTTATTGCTTTTGGGAGCTGTTCGTGCGGATGGGGGGGAGCAGCACATTCTTTTTGTGATACATGCAAAAGCGGGATTCTATGCCGCAAATGGAGAAAATAGCTCTCAGGGTCTCCTTATACTCAAGGATGTAGATCAATCTGTTGCCTACTTTTCCAATCGCCCTGGTCGACATGCGGGCAAAACATCTCTTTCTGAATTTCTGGAGAATTGGCCTGAGAGCAAAGATGATCTGAAAACGGGGCAATCGAACGCAGGATTTGTCTTTTTCCAAGATATAGGAGACGAATATTCCGATGTTCCTATCTCCTTACAAGCATTGGTGTATGATCCTGTCGCAGGAATATTGAAAGTGGAAGTTATTGTGAGGAGTCGAGGGTATCTACCGAGTACCCCGATGGAGGCGATTAATTTGTATATTGCTACACCGAGGGACGAATGAAGCCTTTCATACTACTCATTCCTTTTATTGCTATATTGGGTTGCACAGCGAATGCGATTCCCCAAGAAAAAAAGCAAGTAGAGCACCTCTATGTGCTCCATGCCCGTGAGGGCAAGATTTCCTCTACAAACACGGGAGGAGGTGAAATAACTCTTTTTGAGGTCGATCCTTCTGTGGTTTTTTTTACTGATCCACCCGCAGCAAAAGCTGGTACACTCCCTCTCACCCGATTTGTCCAGGCATGGGAGACTAGAAAAAAATTCGATTTCTCTCCACCAAAGGCCTCCTTTGTCCATATTGGAGAAAAAGAGAAACACTCTTTCTCTAAAATGCAAGATCTCTCTTTCACTGAAGTCCCATTGAATTTGAGTAATCCGCGATACAATGCAACGGAGAAAACCTTACGCTTTACAATCAACGACTTCAAACCTGAGATGGAGACAAAAAAACTGCAAGAGGTCACCCTCTTTTTGGACAGTGGGAAGGTAGATGATGAATAAGCGCACGATTGGTGTTCTGTTTCTCCTATTTATTGGGAGCCTTTCTGCCTATCTTTTTGCAAAAAACCAGCTCAAATCACCGGAAGAACACTATCTTTATATGCTCTATGCAAGAAGAGGGCGGATCGATGCGAATCATGACGATCCTGCGAAAGGACGTCTGACTCTTTTGGAAGTCAATAGTGAGGCAACCTTCTTTACAGAGCCACCCAACCGTAGAGGGGGGAAAATTTCGCTAAGGGACTTTCTCTATCTTTGGTCTCAAGGAAAAGATAACTATAGTGACGTTCCGCCGAATGGGTTTTTTATTTTCTACCGCGATACAAATTTGGGGGACTACAACGATATTCCACTCACGCTTTCTCATCCCTACTACGACCAATCCGAAGGGGTAATGAGTTTCGATTATGTCCTCCTAAAAGAGGCAACCATACAGTCACAAGAGGTTGACGATCTCAATCTCTTCATTCTTTCTACTGTAAAGTCGGCTGGAAAAGTTACAAACCTGTCGAGAGATTTTGATATAAAAGAAAGCCTGGAGGTGGAAAAGTGATGCAAAGACGGATCCTTTTCTCCTTTCTGTTGTTTTTTACTGCGCTTGCTGCATTTAGTTATGCTGCGTTTGCAAAAGGAAAACAGAAAGCGCCGGAACAAGAGCAACTGCTCATAGTTATCAATGCGAAGCTAGGAATCTTTACTTTAAAGCGAGATTCCAAAACAGAAGGCACTCTCACGTTGATGGATGTTGCCAAATCGGTCTCCTACTTTACGGAAATGCCAACGCAAAGAGGTGGCTCCACTCCCCTTTCTCTCTTCTTAAAGAAATGGGCGGAAGAGAAAAAAGAGGATACTACTGCGAGTATTATCTTTACCATCCCCAGTGCAGGAAAACATCTTAATATGGATCTCAGCATTTCTGCTCCCAAATATGATGCAGTGCATGGCCTCCTCTCTTTTCACGTAAAATTTCCCAAAAAAGAGCACTCGATCCCCCTCGAAGCATTCAAAGAACCTGTTCTCTATATTGATGATGGTTCCCTATATAATCGATTAAATTGAGATTGATTACTCACCTTACGCAGATAAAAAACGTGCCGTAATCGGCCCGATCGCTGTACATATCTTATCTCCAGGGATCTTCCCATAAATCTGCAGAAAAGCATTAACTGTAGAGGGACTGGTGAATACAATCTCTGTGAAAAGTGCTAAATCGGGCGGCTGTTTCTTTGTGACTACAGGCTCGTAGAAGGGAAAGGCAAGATGTGATCTCTTTTGTAAAAACTGCAGAATTACTTCTCTGGCCTTTTTGCTATGCGGATAAAAAAAGGAGTGCTTATCAGGAGCGAGCCCTTTCAAAATCTCAACCACTCCTTCAGCCTGCTCCTTTTTTGCCACGTAATCCGCCACAAGACCATAATCACGCAAACAGTGAGCCGTAGCTTTGCCTACGACTACGTAATTCTTCTCCTTTAATGTGTCGAACCGAGATCCAAAATGCATAAACCATGTGCAAGCTGTACGGCTTGTAAGAATCACCGTATTATATTCCGGCAGGGCGGCAAAGGCTCTTTCAATCTCCCGACTAGGAGAGAGCATAATCTCAATAATCGGAAAGTGTACTACTTTTCTCTCATAACGAGATGGATCTAATCCTAGATATAGGATCGTCATAGATTGAGCGGGGCAAATAGTTCTCGCATCTCACTATCTCCTGTTCGGGCTACAACGGCTAATCTCCCCTGAAGTGGAGCTGTCTCTCCTGGCAGCTTAACTCGATTAAGGTGTGTCAATCCGAGCCGAATCAGGGCTGCCTCGGCGATCACTACTCCGGCAATTTCTCTCTTCATTAGTAGCGCTAAACGTTGCTCTATGGTACCGCGGATATCCACTGTCTGCAAATCGCTCCGCAATTGCTCTATATTTTTCTCTCTTTTTGAAGAAGAGGTACCGATCTTTGCTCCTAAAGGAAGATCCTCTACTCTGCCATGGAGCACAAGAGAATCCGAAGAGTCGACCCCTTTTGTCAGGGCCACAATCTCTAGTCCTTCAGAAAGAGGGTCTGGCAGATCCTTTGCAGAGTGAATTGCAATACGAAACTCTCGATTCAAGAGACACTCATCGATCTCACGAGTGAAAAAATCGCTCTTGTCTAGATTACGTAGAGGTGTTTTCTGATCTAAATCTCCTGCAGTTTCTACGCAGTGTAACACATAGTCATAACCAGGGAGGGATCTAAATACCTCTTCCACCTGTACTCGCGATAGGGGAGAGCCTCTTGCTCCTACATCAATTAAAAACTTTACTGATGGCTTCTTCAACTTTTTTTACCCCAATAATTTCTAATCCTTCTACTTCTACGATGCCCCGCATGGGGACAATCGCTCGCTGAAAACCCATATGGCGAGCCTCTTTTAGACGTGCTTCGATACGTGCGATGCTACGTACCTCTCCTCCCAAGCCTACCTCTCCCATTACAATCGTATGAGGATCGATCTGCTTGTTAGTGAGTGAAGAGGAAATCGCTAAGACAGCTGCCAAATCGACTGCAGGTTCTACAATCCGTAATCCCCCTGCAATTGAGACAAATACATCGCGATTGTGAAGCTGATAACCGACTCGTTTCTCCAAAACGGCAAGCAAAAGAGCTAATCTGTTTTGATCAAATCCCTGGGCTCGACGAGAGGGTGTACTATAGACAGTGTTAGTGACAAGAGCTTGTACCTCGATAAGGATGGGACGAGTGCCCTCCAAAGTGGGGAGCACAACAGAACCGGGATTTCCGGTATTCCTCTCTTCGAGAAAGGCCTGTGAGGGATTCACAATCTCGTCAAGCCCATTTAAGTTCATCTGAAAAACAGCTACCTCGTCAGTCGATCCAAAGCGATTTTTGATCGCGCGAAGGATACGAAAGTTATTCCTTTTTTCCCCCTCAAAATAGAGAACTGTGTCGACAATGTGTTCGAGTACACGCGGTCCTGCAATCTCTCCTGATTTGGTCACATGGCCAATCAAAAAGGTAGAGATTCCCTCCCCTTTCGCTATATGCATAAACTCCGCAGCGGTCTCGCGTACCTGTACCACAGAGCCGGGGGCGGAAGGAATCTCATCTTTGTAGACAATTTGGATCGAATCCACAATCAAAAAGTCGGGTTTCTGTTTTTCAATATGCTCCCGTATCCGGGAAAAGTTTGTCTCCGATAATAAAAAGAGGTTCTCTGAATCGACTCCCAATCGTTTTGCCCGCAATGATGTCTGAGCAACAGATTCCTCTCCACAGATATAGAGAACATTAAGACCTTGATTTGCAATTGACTGAGAAATTTGTAATAAAAGTGTCGATTTTCCAATACCGGGATCTCCTCCCACTAAAGAGAGGGAACCGTTCACAATACCCCCTCCTAGTAAACGATCAAATTCCCCCATTCCTGTTGGGATGCGGGGCTCATTGTCACTCGATATATCTTTCAAGCGTACGGGGGCTGCATAAGCGCGATCGAAGCGATCTTTTAATTTGGAAATATCGATCTGTTCTTGAAAGGTGTTCCACTCATGACAGAGTTGACACTGCCCCGTCCATTTAGCCTGCCTATGTCCACATTCACTGCATATCCACGACGTCTTTTGCTTAACTGTCATTTTCTATTGCCTCTAATGTTGCTTGTGCTGCGGCTGCCTGAGCCTCTTTCTTAGAGGACCCTCTCCCTTCACCCCTCTTCTTCTCCCCTACCCATACTACCACATAAAACTGCCGGTTATGAGCAGGTCCACTCTCTTCTAATACCTCATAGAGAGGAGTAATCTTATGATTTTTTTGACAGTAATCTTGCAGCTCTGCCTTCCAATTGCGCATCGGCATCGCTAGATGTGCGGAAATATCCTCTATAAAATGGTGGAGGAAAAATGCTTTCGTGCTCTCCATTCCTTGATCCAAAAAGAGTGCTCCCATCAGCGCTTCAAATAGATCGGCCAAAATGGACTCTCGGCCCTTTCCAGCATTCATCTGCTCCCCGCGACCTAGCAATAAATAGCTCTCTAGCCCCAATTTTTGCAAATAGGCGGCGCAAGCTCGCGCCTCCACCATTTGTGCTCGGAGCTGAGAAAGGGTCCCCTCATCTTCCTCCTGAAGCGTGGTGTATAAATGTTCTGCTATAAGAAGTCCTAAAACAGAGTCCCCTAAAAACTCCAGCCTCTCATTGTGCTCGGTAACCTCATCGCGATTTTCATTCCAAAAAGAGCGGTGCGTGAAGGCTAAAAGGAGGAGATGGGGATCTCTAAATTGTATGTCCAGCCTCTCCTCAATAGCCGAAATCTGGGAAAAAAAATTTTGCATTTATCTCTCACATAAGCTAAGCGTATACTTTAGCGAAAACCGATAATTTATACCATTTATGGAAGAAAAACCGCCGTTTTTGGTAAGGTGAGTTGTAACTAACCCACCAAGTTTGCTATCGTATCACCCATGCGTTTTACTTTAGCCCCCCAACAGAGAAAGTTTTTCCACGATCGTGGCTACATTGCTTTTGATGACCTCATTGACGAGGAAGATTCTAAAAAAAATATACTAACTTTAATTCAGAAGCGGCAATTCGCCGATTTTGCCTTTGAACTCCTGGGGAAAAAGCCTTTGCGGCTCGATTTTCATAAAACGTACCCCGAATGGCCTGATACTATCGATGGCTTTGATGGAGATAAGGATTGTGCCCTGATTCTCTCAATAAAGAGTTTTTGGGGGATCTTCATCAAACACACCATTCCTAGAATTAAAGACATCTACTCCGAGCATGAGGGTCCTTTTCTCTACATCCTTTTTACCTCACGCTACCTGTCCCCTGAGAGACATCCGATAGTTTACAAGTAACTCCATTTTCCTTAGAATACTCGCATGGTAGATCGAGAGGCTATTGTCATTTTCATCATCACTGGAGTTGTGCTGCTTCTTTTTATCGTAGCGGGGGTGCGCGACATCATCCGGAGGAAAGATGACGAGTGAGGTCTATGAAAAAGGGTTGCGCTTTCAGTGCACAGAGTGTGGCAAGTGTTGCACAGGAACACCTGGATATGTTTGGGTTAGTGAGAAAGAGATCGAAGAGATGACCGCCTTTTTAGGGATGGATCTCCCCACTTTCCGCAAAAAATATATCCGTCGCATTGGCCAACGTTACTCTCTAGTCGAGTCCAAAATCACTTATGACTGTGTCTTTCTCAAAAATAAAAAATGCCAACTTTACAAAGCACGCCCCATACAATGTCGCACCTTCCCCTTTTGGCCCCAAAATGTGCGATCAGAAGAGGCGTGGGAAGAGACGGCTCGCGAATGCGAAGGCATCAATGCAGATGCGCCTTTGGTGCCTAAAGAGCAAATTGAAAGCGCGTTGAAAATCTATGAAGAATCTCGCTAAATGTACCCTTCTTGTCCGCTCGGGCAGCTGCCAAAGATTGGAAGGGGTGATGTGAGAGTATCACTCTCGGGACTTTGGCGCAGCCGAAATCCCAAATCTTGAGGTGGAATGGGTATAATCGATTATACCTATTTTTTCGAATCTATTGCTCACAATCTTCAGAAAACAGTAGAATCCCGATTATGCCAAAAACAGATATGAAAATCGATGTCCAGACACAAAAGAATGTCGATAGCTGGTTGGAGGGTTCTTATGACGAAGCTTCCAAGCAAGAGATCAAAAAACTCCAGCAAGAGAGTCCTCAAGAATTAATCGACGCCTTCTATCAACACCTCTCCTTTGGAACAGGAGGCCTACGAGGAAAGATGGGAGTGGGTACAAACCGACTTAACATCTACACAATAAGAAATGCTACACAAGGTCTTGCCAACTACATCCTCAAATCAAAGACCAAGAAACAACATCTTGTCATAATTGGCTACGATAGCCGTCACCACTCCCGGCAGTTTGCGGAAGAGAGCGCCAAAGTACTTGCGGCGAATAAAATAGAAGTCTATCTCTATAAAGAACTCCGTCCCGTGCCGCTCGTCTCGTTTGGAGTTCTTCATAAAAAGTGTACTGCCGGTATCATGATCACCGCCTCTCATAATCCCGCTGTATATAATGGCTACAAAGTGTATTGGGAACATGGCGCGCAAGTCCTTCCACCTGACGATGTAGGGATTATCGAAGAGGTCAACAAGATTACCGAGCCTTCGATGGTAAAAGTAGCAAAGCTCAACGATCCATTAATCCACGAGGTAAATGGAGAGATAGATAAGGCTTATTTACGAGCGATAGCTCCTTTGGCTTTGCATCCTGGGAATAACCAGACGCGGGGGAAAGAGCTCTCTATTGTCTATACCAGCCTCCATGGTGCAGGAATCACGATGACTCCAAAAGCGTTGGAGAGCTGGGGATTCACGAATCTCCACTTTGTGGAGGAACAGATCCAGCCTAATGGAGATTTTCCTACAGTAGAGAAGCCTAATCCAGAGGAACATGCCGCTCTAAAATTGGGAATAGAGCAAATGAAGCGCAAAAATGCCGACATTCTCATCGCAAACGATCCTGACGTCGACAGGATCGGAGTTGCTGTCGCTCATGAAAAAGAGTATCGTGTCATCACCGGCAACGAGATGGCTATTATGCTGATTGAGCATATCTGCCGTTCTCTCTTGAGCACCAAACAGATGCCGCCCAAAGCGATGTTTATCAAGACCATTGTAACCTCCGAGCTTTGTAAGGATATTGTGGAGCATTATGGAGCATCGATTCTTGATGTTCTAACCGGCTTTAAGTATATTGGAGAGAAGATGGCTGGCTGGGCCGCGGAAAATAGACGGTTGGTCGTCACTCACCAGTTTATTTTTGGCTGCGAAGAGTCGTATGGCTATCTCTTCGGTTCTCATGTACGCGATAAGGATGGCGTCGTACTTGCCCCGCTCATTGCGGAGATGTCATTGCAATTAAAACTCCAAAACAAAACATTGGTAGATTTTCTCTATGAGATCTACCAAAAATATGGGGTTTTTCACAATGAATGTGTCTCGCTCACTTTTGAAGGAAAAGAGGGAGCGGAGAAGATCACCTCCATCATGAAGCAATTGCGCCAATCTCCCCCAAAGAGGATCCTTAAAGCAGATGTGCTGAAAATCAACGACTACTTCGTGCACGACACCACCTCTCTACCTTCAGGTAAAAAAGAGCCTCTTCTTCTTCCCAAGTCGAATGTTCTAGTCTTTTGCTTGAGTGACCACAGCAAAGTGATTGTGCGCCCTTCAGGTACCGAACCCAAGATCAAATTCTACTGTGAGGTGGTAGATAAGCACTACCATAGGGACACACACGCCATCAAAAAAGCGATCAACAAATGTGCCCTCCACGCAGCTGAAATTATCGAAGACCTGAAAAGATCAATAGGGGCGGTCTAAGACCATTCGTGAAAAATAAAGACACAAAGTCATGGTAGGTAAGATGTCAGATTTAGAACATCTTTTCGAAGCCCATATTAACCTGAGTTTTGGGTTCTTCTCGCTAATCCTCAGGGGGTTGTCTGGCTGCTCTTGCAATTTTTTGCTCGATAATAGCGCCTTCGGCTATGATCTTCCCAAAAAATTGCAAGATCATCTCAGAAAACTCCTCTGATTACGAGGAAGAACAACCCTATTAGTGAATATGAGCGAGAAAGGATATTTTAAAGATGGCGTCTTAGATGCCGTAAATTTTTATTTTTTGCGAATGGTATTAATCGACTCTATGAAACTCTTGAGGCTCATCCCCTATCCATGTTGGTTTCTTCTTCAGGTATTTGAAAAGGCGGTGTACTTTGCCAAACTCTCGTTTGGAAACTAGTGTGATGCACGTGCCATGCGCCCCACTCCGCCCCGTTCTGCCTGAGCGGTGGAGATAGCCCTCTTGGTCCCGAGGAAAGTGAAGATTGATCACATGCGTTACCTGGCTAAAATCAAGACCGCGCGCTGCCACGTCAGAAGCAACCAAAAAGCGGATCCTCCCTTTAGAGAATTTACCTGTGATCGAAGAACGAACGTTTTGCTCCAGACCTCCATGCAAAAAATCGACAGAGGAAAATTTCCGCTTGAGTATACGACATAAACTCTCTACTTCACCTCGTGAATTCCCGAAAATCAAACACTGTTTAGGCTGCAAAACTTCGAGCAAACGAACGATCTCCTCCGTCTTTTTATGAGGGTTCGCACAAAAAATAAACTTATGATCGAGATTCTCCGGACTCGGTTTTGTCCCGATAAGACGAATCTCTTTCGGGTTGCGCATCCGCGTCACCGCAATGCTTTGGATCTCCTTGGGCATAGTGGCAGAGAAAAGAAGAGTCTGGTGCGTTTGGACTAAACAGTCCATGATAAACTCCAAATCCTCCACGAAACCCATTCCTAACATCTGATCCGCCTCATCTAGTACAATAATCTCCACATGGGTCAGATCGATTGCACGAGCATAAATAAAATCGATTAAACGGCCGGGTGTAGCAACCAACACATGAACACCATCCTTCAGTTTGGCTCGCTGCATATTCATATCCTCACCCCCTAAAATAGCAAATGTCTTTACATTCTTGACTTTACCAATTTTTTGGGTCTCCGTCGCATACTGCAAAGCGAGTTCACGAGTCGGGACAACAATGAGGGCTTGGATGCCAGAGGCGTTAATATCTATAGCGTGGCAAATGGGAATTGCGCAGGCAGCCGTTTTCCCTGATCCTGTTTCGGCAAGCGCAATTAAATCATGACCGGCCAGCACTTCTGGGATCGCTTTTTCTTGAATGGGTGTCGGGATTTCGTAGTTGAGGTCACGCAAAGCATCGAGAACTGTAGGATCTAAATCAAAAGAGGAAAAGGTCATAAGCGAGAAGTCACATTGTTGTAGATAATTTTCTGAATCAAAGGGGAAAAGCCAAAGAGTCGTGTGAAGGCATAACTCACACGGTAGGGCCAGTGAAAACGCATCACCCTCTTTCTTGTCATGATTTGTTTATAGATTTGACGGGCAACAAACTGCGGATTCATCACAAAAGGGTTTTTCAATCGCACCTTCCTTGCCGCAGCACGATTGGCAAAATCTGTCGCCACCATACCCGGAAGACTTGCCAAAACCCGTATACCAGAAGAGCGGAGTTCAAAGTCGACTGCCTGCGAAAAGCGCGTAAGGAATGCTTTAGAGGCTCCATAGACACTGACTCCGGGCGAAACAAACTCTCCTGCCATCGAAGAAATATTGAGGATCACACCTCTTTTCTGGTTTTTTTGTAGCGCTTTTGCTCCCTCTAAAGTGAGCTCTAATGGAGCGACACCATTCACTTCGAGAATATTGAGCTGCGCTTTTGTGCTCCCCACAATCGCGTCGCCATAAAGGCCAAACCCAGCACAGTTAATGATCAGATTGGGTACAGAGCAATGGATCTCACGCACGATCGCATCTCTCCCGTCGCGCTGACCCAAGTCTGCAACAATCGTCTTTATGGCCTGGCAACTCTCCCCCACTTTCCGGAGCCGTTTTTCATTGCGACC
>JBJXGG010000129.1:0-11843 GCA_046153495.1 Chlamydiales bacterium | reverse complement strand
TTTTTACACATGAGTGAGAAACGATCATTCAAAGATGATACATTATACGGCCCTAATTTTTAACTTTATTTCTGATAAATGGTATTAGAAGATCTTTTAAAGATGGCGTCTTAGATACCATGATTTTGTATCTTTATTTTTTGCGAATGGTATTAGGACCAGCACCTCGGCTTACAAGCAAGAGCCAGAAGATAGTGTGCAAGCGGAAGATAGCCGGTGTGCACAACCTCGTCGTTACCTGCAAACATAAATACGTACTCGAAGTACTCTCGTAACTCTTCTTCCAATCGCTCAGGCGAGTAGATATTAACATGCCCTCTACGAGCTATAGGAGAAGCAAATTGCTGACTGATTTCACTCGGCGTTCCTATCACAAAAGTGCCATTATCACTCAAACAATTGGCAATCTTTCCTAAAAATAGAGGCACGTGTTCAGGTGTTATGTGTTCGATCACATCAAAACTTGTGATGGCATCCCACTTCTCCGTAAACTCTCTCTCCAAAAAATCATCCTCTACAAAAGCGACGTGTTCTCCAAAAAAGTTTTGCTGCGCCGACTTTATAGCATCGCTATCAAAATCAAGCCCCAAACAATAGCCGCACTCTTTTGCCAAAAGGTAAGAGCCAAAACCTTCATTACATCCAATATCTAACACTCTTTTATTAGGGCCAATCATCTTCGCGCCAAACTTGTAGTATGACATGCTGTGCAAAAATCTTCTAGGGCTATTGTATTGCCAATAGGAGACATATGGCCCAAATTTTATGGGTGACTTCTCCTCAAACGCGTCATACACACAGTTCCACTTCGACTTCGTCTCTTGTTCCATTTGCTTCCTCATATTTTTGTGCACAATAACTGATAGGAGATCGTGCTATCGGGGCATAAATAGGGGTTCTTGTCCCCATCTCGACCGGAGCATAACTATTCATAATACGGATATCGCTGCTCCAACGTGTTACTGCATCAAAATTACAACAACAGCCATGCACCAAAGGCAAGGCAAAAAGAAGGGCTTGCCCAACCTTTAATGGGATCGGTTCTATCTCCTCTTCTATTGACTGATCCATCACCTTAGGTGCATACAAAAATCCTAGCTGGTGTTTCGGAGAGCCTTTTACTACTTCCTTATCGGGGTTAAGGATTTGCGTAGTAGGGTAGCGCTCCTCAGCATGAATATGTGTTCCCGAAACGACTCCCAAGCAGTTTTCTCGCTTCAAATCTACAAAGGGAACAAAGAAAGAGAGCTCATACGGAGCTCCGCCGTAATGGGTGTCTCGATGATAGCCAATATTGTCCTGTTTTTTATGCGGGCGCGCCATGCGTAAATAGGGATTCGCCTGCATACTGACATCTGGGCCCACAATTTTTGTAAGAATAGGTAAAGCGGAAGAAACAATATCGAAACAAAATTTCTTTTGACGGTAAAACTCTGTCATTGCCACCTGCATTTTTGTATGAGCTTGATCATCCGCAAAATATTGATGATACTCCTCCAACGAAGTTTCCTTACCTATAAGCTCACAAAGTTGCTTGTTCAATGCTTCACGTGTTCTGAGAACAGCAGAGGAATCGGGGAAGTCGACAACGATCCAGCCATTTCTCACAAACTCTTTTTGTATCTCTTCCATTATTTCCTCTTATTGCAAGCCAAAACAAAGATGTATTGGGCCATCGGGGCAAACCCTGTATGTACAATTTCATCATTCATCCCAAAACAAAACACATTCGCAAAATATTTCTCAAAAAGTACTTTGAGCCTCTCTTGCGAATACATATTCACATGAGCCAAGCGGCTCAATTCTGAAGCGTAAGGAGCCGTTGTCTCATTAGGTGTTCCTACAACGGTGATGCCATCCTCGGTGAGATGAGAGCAGATCGCTTGCACATAGGCATCTTCATGCTCTCGGTATATGTGCTCAATGACATCCAAGCTTACTACTGTTTGACATCTGTCGAGCTGACAATCAAAAAAATCTCCCGCAACAAATGTATACTTTCCCCCTTCTAAAACTCGCTTTGCTGTCTCAATTTGGTGCGTGTCATAATCCACGCCGGTATAACTCTTGGCATGTTCTGCCAAAATGGGAGCCCCAATCCCCTCTCCACAACCCAGTTCAATAATCGAGCGATTTTTTCCCGCCATTTTCGCTGCAAATTTGTACCGTGATAACACAAACGGCAGCCTTCTAGGGTCATTGCGGAAATTGAAAGACCACATCTCCCCCCATTCAGCGCGTTTTTCGCCCATCATGGCTTTCACACCATCCCAACACTCTCTTTCCGTTTCTACTGACAATTTGCTCTACTCCTTCTCTCCATGACTTTGCGGGAAACGTGGGTTGTAAAAAAACTCGACTGGGTCGAGTAAAACTATCTAGATCGGCTAGCTTGATTGGAATTATCTGATCAAGAGATATATTTAACTTCGTTGCCACCAAATTGGCGATTGTATACCGACTCTCACATTCTTTACCACTTAGGTGATAGATTCCTGGAAGATTATGTTGACAAAGTAGTGCAATCCCCTCAATAACCTCCTGTACACTAATGAGATTCACGAATTGATCAACAGCTGCAGGTATTTTTTTACCTGCCTCCAAAAGAGCCAGCATTTCATCAAAAAAGGAGCCATCTCCGCGTTCCACTCCATATACCTTACTTAAACGTATGATAATCGCACCTAACTGTTTGGCTCTTTTTTCTAGCTCCGCCTTTTGCCTGCCATACTCATTTAAAGGGGTCGGAAGAGCATCCACACTATATGACTCCTCTTTGCCATCAAAGACGTAATCTGTGGAGAAAAACAGAGGCATAATTCCCTTCATGAGAAGAGCACGGCCCAAACGAAGAGGACCTTCTACATTGCATTGGTAACTCTCTTTTTTGTACTCTTCACACTTTCGAGGATTTGCCATGCCACCTAATATCAAAGCATGGGTAATCCCCTCTAACGAAATCGTGAGTTGAGGGTCTCGTAAATCGATCCCATTGCGATAATCACTGCCTATCGCACGAGGAAAATAGCTCATGCAATGCCTACCAATAAATCCCTTAGAACCTATGATTAAGGGATAAACCAATAGTAGTCTCCTGTATAGCCCGCCTGCTCAAAAAGTTCTTGCCACTCATCCACATGCAAAATAGTTTTTGCCGTAAGATTCCATGCATACATCAACTCTTTCTCTTTATCGTTGCGATAGGCATCTACAGTGATAAAGCTGTTTTTTCGCGATACTCTTTCTATCTCTTTGAGCGCCGTGATCAGTCCTTTTCTTTCCAAATTATGAATCGTATTGATCGAAATGACGAGGTCAAAGGAGCAATCTTCAAAAGGAAGAGCTCTCGCATCTGCGACCCCTACATTTTCTTTCATAGATCCAATCGCATTCTCGATAGCATAAGCAGAGACATCTACCCCTTTGAGAAATATTTCTGGGATGGTAACGGCAAAATCTTGTAACATGAACCCCTTTGCACAACCGACATCCAACACACGAGAATGCTGATTAAGACCATACTCCTTTTGAAAAGCGGGAATCACAGGCTGCCAAAAACGGGGATTGTACGAGAAACCACCATAGCCGTGGCTCCGATCGCCGTCGAAAAATTCTCTTCCGAATTGCCTTGCAATACGGCGATCTTCTTCCGTTTTGGTGTTGCCACGCTCTTCAATATTCCGTTTTGTCTTGGGATAATTTGCCAGTAGATCTATCTCTTTTCCCACAAATTACTCCTTGTGTATGTATTCCAAAGGCTCTTTTTCAATTTCCGAAAAATGGGCATTTATCCATTCGATTGTGGCAGCAATACCCTCTTTAAGGGAAATTTTGGGCTCCCAACCAAGCTCTCGTCTTGCTTTGGAGGAATCGATTGTATATGCCTTATCCTGCCCTAACCTCTCTTGAACAATATCGACAGCGTCATCAAACGGAATGCCTAATCGGGTAGCTATTGTTGAGACCACATCTTTTACCGCCACCCCTTTATCTGGAGATAGATGGTAGATCTCTCCTGGGCGTCCCTTCTCCATTGCGAGCAACTCCCCTCGGGAGACATCACGAACATGAATATAAGACTTTACTGCTACTCCCCCTCCATGCAGAGGTATTTTTTTCCCTTGCTTCATATAGATGATAGAGCGGGGAATGATTTTGAAGAGTTGCTGGCAAGGTCCATAGACGTTTGTAGCTCGAATCATCACCATAGGAAAATGGAAATTTTTCACAAAAGTGAAGAGAGAGAGGTCTCCAGCTGCCTTTGAAGCAGCATAAGGCGTTGTTGGATTTACCGACATTTCCTCTGTAATAAACCCTTCACAGGTACCATATACCTCTGGCGAAGAGATATGGACATACTTTTTGAGAAATTTCTTATCCTTCAAGAGATTGGCCAGCCGGGTGAGCGAGACAGCGTTCGTTTGGAACCAGTGGTGTGGGTAACGCCAGCTTGGGGCAACTTCACTTTGAGCGGCAAAGTTCACGACGTAGTCTGGTCGAAATTCTTCCAACAGCTGATCTAACCGTTCGAAATCACGATTCAAGTCAAGCTGTACAAAGGAGTAGTTAGGACTCCTCTTTGACTTGTAGGGCAAAAAGAGAGGTTGTTTTTCTACTGAGCGACTCACTCCCATCACGCGATACTGCCCTTCCAAAAGAAGGTCGATAAAATCACTCCCTGAAAAAGAGTTGCTCCCAATCACTAATACTTTTTTCATCTAAAATGGTCCTGTAAATGTGCTATCTGGTTGATCTAATGGTTTGCGAGATTTCTCTTCCAAAATTTGAGTGAGAAGCGCTCTTGCGCTTGTCTTTTTGTACAGCATATCCAATATGGTGCATGCGATATCCTTTGCGGTAGGATAGAAGTGGTTCGCCAAAATCCAACTCGTCGGGTTATGTCTATCGGGGTAGGTTACGCGTCTAACCGGAGCTTGCAAAGCAGAAAACGCCTCCTCAGCGACGATTGCAGAAATCTCCGCCCCAAAGCCACACATCTTCCAATCAGGATCAAGCACCAAAAGACGCCCTGTCTTTTGCACCGAGCGTAATATCGTATCTTTGTCAAGCGGCTTGACACTCCTCACATCGATCAATTCGATAGAGACTTCGTTATTAAGCAGCTCTATAGCGCGGAAGCCTTCTAGAGTCATATGCGAAGTAGCTACTACAGTAAGATCTCTTCCCTCCTTTACCACTTTTGCTTTTCCGAGCGGCACGCGATAGATCTCCTCTGGTACCTCACCATGGATATTATGGAGCCAACGGTGCTCTAAAAAGAGAACGGGGTCATCATCTTCTATGCTAGAAATGAGAAGACCCTTAGCATCATAAGGATTCGAAGGCATCACTACTTTCAGGCCAGGAATATGTGCAAAAAGGGAGTGCAGTGACTGACTGTGTTGCGGCCCCTGCCCCCAACCACGTCCCATCACAAGACGAATAACAAGGGGCACTTTTGTTTGGCCTCCGAACATATAATGCCATTTAGCGGCATTATTGATGAGTTGGTCCAACGCAAGAAGGATAAAGTCGACGCGTTGGTGTGTCATAATCGGACGCATGCCTACAAGAGCAGAGCCAATGGCGATGCCCGTCATAGCGTTTTCAGAAGTAGGCATATCCATGACGCGATCAGGCCCGTATTTCTCTCCCAACCCTAACGTGGTACCGAAAGTACCCTTGGGATCAGGGACTCCCAGTCCCATTATGTAAACTCTTTCATCAGCCGCTAACATCTGATCGGTTGCTTCCAAAATAGCTTCTGCATACTTGACAGATCTAGTCATACATCTCCTGGTCGAGGTGGGGGAAAGGGCTAGATCGAGCAAACTCAAACGCGGCCCTTATCTCAGCATCTATCTCCTCTTGTATAGAAGGGGCGATTTCGATCCCTCGCAAAGGATCTCTATTACTCCAGTGCGCTACCTCTTCTTTAGGTTGAAAAGGATCAATGTTGGGACCACAATGTTCATGGAAACGGTATGTGGTCAACTCAATAAAGACGGGACCATTCCCTTCCCGGATATAACTAACTGCTTTTTGTGCAATTTCAGAGACTTCGTCGACCCGATTCCCATCTCCTTCAAATGCGATGATTCCATGAGCCTTGGCAAGAGAGGGGAGGTGCCGACTGAGCGGCTGTCGTACAGATAGGGGAGAATAGACTGAGTAAAGGTTGTTTTCACACACAAAAAGAATAGGTAGTTTTTTCAGAGATGCAAAATTCAGACTCTCCGCAAAAACTCCCTCTTCTGTCGCTCCCTCTCCTAAAAAGATTGCTGTAACCCGCTCTTCCTTTTTTAGTTTTGCGCCAAACGCAGCCCCCACACCAACGGGGATACTGCCTCCTACAATCGGGGTCGATCCTAAAAATCCCACAGAGAGATCGACAAGATGCATTGAACCTCCGCGCCCTTTACAGCACCCCGTCACCTTTCCATAGATTTCGGCTATCATTCTCTGTAGATCGCCCCCCTTCGCGAGATAGTGGGCATGTGCTCTATGACCACTCACTGCATAGTCTTTCTCATTTAAGTGCGCACAAATACCAACAGCTACCGCCTCCTGTCCAATGCTTAAATGGACAGGGCAACGCATCTCTTGCTCTGCATAGCGCTCGACGATGGCTGTCTCCACTTGGCGGATACGCCACAAGGCTCGGTGGAGCTGATTTTTTTGTTCTGTCTTCATTTTAAAAGCCTCGTGACATATTTACAGAATCCCGGTTTATTAATAGCCTCTTTGTTTCCGATGATCTGCACATCAATCGCAGCCGCCACGGAGCCTAAAAAGCCTGAAATCAAGGGAGAGTATCCCTTAGCCATACAAGCTGAGGCGAGTGCAAAATAACTATCTCCCGCTCCTACCCGATCGATTGTATGAGTTGTGAGTGCCGGAATCTTCAAAGGAGGCTTACCCTTCTCAAAAAATTCTACACCCTCCACACCCCTTGTTACAGAAAGAGAGGGGCAGCGTAAAATGGAGGCTATGTCATTCGCAACCGCCTCCAAACGACTATAGCGATCATGAGCCGCCAAACGCAGTTCTGGCTCATTGAGAGAGACAAAGTCTGCACGATGATAGTGCGTCACCACATTAAAGCCGCGGTTTCCGCTATTCGTCTGTGTGTTGACGGCTAAAAAGTTGGGCACCTCAGAAAGAGCCGAAATCACTGCGGGATTCGTGAAACCATTGCCAAAATCACACACAAGAACGAGATCAAAATCTTTCGTCTTATTATGAATGAAATGCACAACTTCGTCCGTTCTCCTCTTGTCGAGCAATGCCTCTTGACTCGAATAGGTCTCAAAGTACTTAGTTATGTTCTGTCCATCTTTCTGCACATAGCGTTTCTTCACTAAAGTGGGCTGATCCACCTCAATAAAATCGGGCGAAACATTGGAATAAAGATTCTGTCTCATCCAACTTTTATAAGGACACTCTCTACCTACAGCTGTCAAAAGCTTTACCTGCCCGACAAAGCCAGCTAAATGGTTTGCAATGATGAGTGATCCTCCTAAAAAGGTCTCCTTATCACACAAAGTAGCTGTCATTTGCTGCCCTTTTCCCGATTGCCCAAGTGGAGAGACATACTGATATTCATCGATAATTGCATCTCCTACTACGAGCACCTTCAACGAAGAGAGAGCCTCTATCTTTTCCATCAGTTCTTCACAAGTGTGCTGTTCACGTATGTGTGAGATAAAAGGCTCTATCCGCTTTGCATCTTGGTCGAAGTGCCGGTTGAGAAGACCCGAAGAACTAAACACCACATCATCCGTATACCAAATATCTCCTCCAACAGAGTGCACAGCCTCCACCTCTTCTGAAATTTTCCCGGTAACGTCAGCCTCATGATGGCGATATTCACCCCCTTTCACATAGAGCGTAGGCTGGATCTTATTGATAATGGAAACAGCATCTGGAGAGTCATTCAGAACAACAAAATCGACACAAGCTAAAGCGGCAAGTTGTTCTGCGCGCAATTTTTCGTTGAACACGGGGCGTCCTGGACCTTTGTTGACGTAACAATCAGGAGTTAAGCTGACAACTAACTTATCTCCTTGAGATTTGGCCTCAATGAAATGACGGACATGGCCTGGATGGAGCAAATCAAAGACTCCATGACAATGGACAACTTTGTGGCCTTTTTTCTTTTCCGCGGCAATTAATGGACCAATTTCGCCAATCTTCTTGATTTTTCCTTGCATGAGCTCAATGAATCTATAAGGGTGTGTAATAGAAAGAAATGTGCCGTTTCCACAATTCCATAATCCTGGCTATCAATCCAGAAATTCAAGTTACCGTAACTCCGCAGAGGATTGTTTTCAACAAATCCACTCAAAGTAATAATGCTAGCTTTTCTATCATGGGCTGCTTGGCAAGCGCGCAATATATTCTCTGACTGGCCTGAGCTCGAAATAGCTACTAACAGATCTCTACTCTGGAGATGACGCAGCAAAGGGCCTCTATATACCTCTTCATATCCATAATCATTGGCAAAGCAGGTCAATATATTCGAATCAGAAAAAGTGAGCGCCGGCAAGCTCAATGTTTTCAATAAATCCGTACAGAAATGAGAGGCAATCCCCGCACTCCCACCATTTCCTATCACGTAGATATGATTCGCTGTTTGCAATAAATTCTGAGCATGGGTCAACGCATCATCAGGCTCTAAAACGCCCTCTTGTGTTGTATACACACAATCGCGAACCTTCTCTGTTAACTCATCTAATCTTTCTATAAACATACGGGCTCTTGCTCAGTTAAATATTGAAACCATGTCGCAGTCGCTTTCTCAATTGTCTCCGGATCCCAAAGCGGGGCATCTGCATAATCTTGAATAGAGGCTAAAATACGATTCACCCCCTCTTTGAACGAGACTTTTGCTCTCCACCCTAGCTTTTTTTGGATCTTTGTCACATCTGCAAATGTGCAGTCTGGTTCACCCGGGCGCTTAGGGATAAATACTACGTCACCTCCCAATAGCTCGACAAGTAAATTGATACTATAATGGTCTGAGCTGCCTACATTCATGATCTCTCCTGAAACATCGCTTTGTGCTGCAGCAAAAAAGGCCTCCGCCACATCTGTCACAAAAGTAAAGTCGCGTGTCTGCGTTCCATCACCTACCACTGTAAATGGTTTTCCGTGAATCTTTTGCGCTAAGAAGACGCCAAAAACAGCCCCGTATGTCCCACTTGTACGCGAACGAGGGCCAAACACATTGAAAAGGCGCAGGCTAACACAGGGAAGATCATAAACTGTTCCCCAATGCATCACTAGCTGCTCTCCCAAATACTTCGTGAGAGCATAGGGATATTGCGGAGATAGATCTACTGTCTCTGGTGTAGGATAAATGTTCGGAATGCCATAGCAAGAGGAGGAGGCTGCGTAAATAAAGCGCTTTATACCAGCCTCTTTGGCACACTCAAGCACATTGAATGTCCCTTCGACATTTACCTGAAAATAATCTCTAGGTTGTTCAATAGAGGGGACAATATCCGCCATTCCAGCCAGATGAAAAACCCAAGCCACGCCACGAAAACACTCTTTAATAGCCTCTTTGTCACGAATATCAAAAGGGCAAAACTTGAAAAGAGGATCGGTTGAGATTTTTGTCAAATTTGTCAATCGTCCCGAGTAGAGATTATCTATCACAACGACCTCATGGCCTGCATCGATCAACAACTCGCATAAATAACTGCCGATAAACCCGGCGCCGCCTGTCACTAACGTCTTCATTTTAAGTTCAATGCATTCATGGTTTTAATATTAAAATATTTTTTATCTTCTAGCGAGTTGGGTAGTTTCCCCTCCTTAAACGCATCGATGAGACTCTTTACAGCATCTTGCAATGTTCTTTTCGGAACAAATCCTAACTCTCTAGCAATTTTCTCAGAGGAGACATGATAGGAGCGGTTATCGTTCGTAGGAACTACTTTAAGTTCGCAGTTGCCTACTGCCTCTTTCACAATATTCCCTATCTCCAAAACGGTATGGTTATGATAACCGACATTGTAGACTCCACCTTGCACCAACTCTTCATCGCAATCCAGAATATGAAGATAGGCGTCTACCATATCATCGATATGGATATTGGGGCGCATCTGAGCTCCTCCCATCACCTGGATTTTTCCTGTGTTGTAGGCGAGGTTTGTTAAAATATTAACTACTACATCTAGTCTTTGTCTCGGAGCATAGCCACAAACTGTCGCTGGCCTGATCACCGTACAGATAAAGTTATCGGCCATATGGCGGAACAAAATCTTCTCACACTCTGCTTTAAAGCGAGAGTAATCTGTGAGAGGCTCCAGCATCATATTCTCTGTCACATTCGGTTCTTGTTTCACGCCATAAACCGAAGAGGAGGAAGCATAGAGAAAACGTCGTACTTTTGTTGCTTTTGCCGCTTGCACAAAAGGCTCGAACGCATCGAGATTGATCGACTTACCCAGCTGTGGATTGAGTTCAAAGCTTGGATCATTGGAAATACAAGCGAGATGGATTACCGTATCACACCCTCTCAACGCCTCTTTTACCACTTTGGGATCACGGATATCTCCCTTGACTTCACGTAATCGAGGATGCTTTTCAAAAATTTCCTCTCCGTAGATATAGAGATCTAACACTGTAACGCTGTGTCCTTGAGCTAAAATAGCTGGCACTAATTTAGATCCCACATCCCCAGCCCCGCCGGCAACTAAACAATGCATATTTTTTGTTCCTTCCTATAAAGTAGAAGGTGTTGATATAAAGCACTTATCTTTTTATTTGCAAGAGAAACGCCCATGAATATTCCTCTTCTCTCCGTAGTTATTCCGAATTTTAATCATGCCGCTTATCTTCCCCAAAACATCGACGCAATCTTGGCGCAAGGGGTTGAAAATATGGAAATTATTATTGGTGATGATGCTTCTTCGGACAACAGTCGTGCAGTCATCGAAAAGTATGCTAAGCAAGAGAATCGAATTCGCCCTTTCTTTTTTCCAAAAAATCGTGGAGTGATGGCCGTTTGCATAGACTTGTATGCAGAGGCAAAAGGGAAATATATCCATTTTTTGTCTGCTGACGATTTCTATCTTCCAGGGTTTTTGAGACAAACTCTCCAACTGCTAGAAGATAACCCCTCAATCCCTTTTGCTTTTTCCGACATCCGCTATTTCCAGTCTGATCATCCTGAGATTTACAGAGACACACATCTCCATCCATCCAGCAAACCGACTATCTTTTCTGCAGCAGAGCTCCCCGCTGTCTGTAAAGAGACGGGATTCTGGATCGCGGGTGTCTCTTGCGTCATGAAAAGAGAGATCTATCAAAAATATGGTCCCATGGATCCGAAGCTAGAGAATATCTGCGATTGGTTTTTCTTTCATAAAGTAGCTTTGTTTGAGGGAGTCGGCTATGTCCCTGGAGCTCTTGTCGCTATGAGAGAGACTCCCTCCTCTTACACCAACAAAGTGAAGAGAGATTCTAAGCGGCGCAAAGCAACGTACTGGCGTGTATTAGAAATCTTGACGAAGCCCGAAAATCGAGAGCTCAAAAGACGTTTTCAGCAGTCTGGGCTGCTGATTTTTGTATTTGAGAATCTTTTTTGGCGGGTTGTGTGGCGTCCTCAGTGGTGGAGCTTTTTTCACTACACCCAAGTAAAAGCAAGGCTGAGCAAATCTCTTCGTAAACGTCTCTGCTTATACCAAGAGCAAAAAATAAAGTAACTATTCCATACAGACAGCAGCTTCCTCGAACTGGAGATTCCAAAGCGCAGCGTATTTTCCATCCCGCTCCAATAATTCTAAGTGTGTTCCCTCTTCCGCTACTTTTCCCTCTTCTAAAACAAGAAT